>BBFD01000180.1 GCA_001313065.1 Silvimonas sp. JCM 19000 | reverse complement strand
AAGGTGGGGCGGCCGGCAGCGGTGCGACGCGTCCTGTCGGTACTGCGCCATGAGGGTTTGCATGGCCTTAAATTGCGGCTGTATCGACGACTGCCTGCGGATCTTGCGCATGTAATGGCACCGCCCGTGCAGAAGGGCGAGTTGCCGACCGCCTGGCATTATCGCGATCCAGTGCTGACGGCTGATATCGCGGCGGCGATTGCCAATATGCCCAATCCGCCCCGCTTTTCGGTGGTGACGCCCACCTATAACACCGATCTGCGCCAGTTACAGGCCATGATCGAATCGGTGCAAGCGCAGTGGTACCCGCACTGGGAGCTGTGCATTGCCGATGATTGCAGCAGCGACGAAAAAAAACCCGGCGCTATCTGAGTGCGATTGATGATCCGCGGGTGAAGGTCGCGTTCCAGCCGCAAAATGGCGGAATCTCGGCGGCATCCAACGCCGCCGCAGCACTGGCCACCGGCGATTACATTGCTTTGCTGGACCACGACGATCTGTACACGCCAGATGCCTTGTACAAGATGGCCGTCTGCATCGGCGCCACCGCGGCCGAATATATTTATTCGGATGAAGACAAGATTGACGAAGCGGGCCGCTACAGCGAACCCTTCTTCAAACCCGCCTGGTCGCCCGATGCCTTTATGAGCATCATGTACACCTGCCATCTGTCGTGTTTCAGCCGCGCCTTGTTTGATCGCGTCGGCGGTTTCCGCATCGGTTACGAAGGCGCGCAGGATTACGATCTGGTTCTGCGGATGAGCGAGGTGTGGCAAGGCGTGGCGCATATTCCGGAGGTGCTGTACCACTGGCGCATCCATTCCGGGTCAATTGCCGCCAGCGCCGAAGCCAAGCCCTATGCCATTGAATCCTTGCGCAAAGCCAAACTCGATGCGCTGGCGCGGCGTGGGCTGCAGGGCGAACTGGAAGCCGTGCCGCAAATGCCGGGGCAATACCGCGTTAAATACGCGATCAGCGGCAATCCCAAAGTCTCGATCATTATTCCGACGCGCGACAAAATCGATTATCTGCAGCGTTGCATTGATTCAATCATCAGCAAAACCGGATATCTGAACTACGAAATCATTGTGGTGGATAACGGCAGCGAAGAGGCGGCCAGTCTGGCTTGCTTTGCGCAACTGGAACGCGAGGGCATGGCCCGCGTGGTCAATGCGGCTGGACCCTTCAACTTTTCGGCCATCAACAACAAAGGCGTCGCCGCGGCGACGGGCGATTATCTGTTGTTCTTGAATAACGACACCGAAATCATCGAAGGCGACTGGCTGGAGCGAATGCTGGGCTTTGCCCAATTGCCGCATGTGGGGGCAGTGGGTGCGCGTCTGTTGTTTGAACACGGCACCTTACAACATTGCGGCGTGGTCAACCTGGCCGACGGGCCGGGCCATGCGTTCTATGACCGCGATCCAGCGCATCCCTATTACTTTGGCCGTTCCTTGCTGGACTACAACTGGCTGGCGGTGACTGCGGCGTGCCTGCTGGTCTCGCGTGAAAAATTCGAGCAGGTGGGCGGGTTTAACGAAGCGCTGGCGGTTGGCTATAACGATGTGGATTTATGCTTCAAATTATATGCGGCAGGCTATTTTAACGTAGTCGCCCAAGCGGCCCGATTGTATCATTATGAATCTGTAAGCCGCGGCCTGGATGATATAGACCCAACCAAGCTGAAACGCTTACACGGAGAGAAGAAAATCCTTTATCGCAATCATCCGCATTTGTTCGGACGCGATCCGTTCTATAACCCGAATTTGCACCCGAACAGCGGTGAATTTCTGACCAACTGGTAATGTCCGTGCTCCAGATCAAAGAACAAATAGACAATCACAAGCTCATATCTTTCGATTTTTTTTATGACACTTTGTGCTACCGGATCATGCCCGAGCCGGAAGTTGTATTTGATCTGGTCGGCCTCAAGCATCGCATTCCGGATTTTCGCGCGCTCCGGCAGCAGGCTCAGACGCTGGCGTTTCAACGCATGCTGGCGGCAGGGCGCAAGGAAATCACGCTTGCCGACATTTATGATGGCATCCAGGTGGGTGGCAGCAGCCGCGAAGAGCTGCTGGAGTCCGAACTGGCGTTTGAGCGCGCGCTGACCCGCCCCAGCGCGGCGGCATGCGCGCTGTTTGAATATGCAAAAGCGGCGGGCAAGCGGGTGGTGGTGGTTTCCGACATGTACTTGCCCGGTTATTTTATCGCCGGGCTGTGCAGGGATTTCGGGCTGGACGCAGAGCGCGTGTTTGTCTCCAGTGATTGCAACGCCACCAAACGGGATACGGGCGAGCTTTATCATCAGGTCGCTGCTGCAATGGGCGTCGCCCCCGCCGATATCGCGCATATCGGCGACAACTACGTCAGCGATGTGCAGCGCGCACAAAGCCGCGGCCTGACCGGCATTCATTATTGCCCGGTCGATATCCGACATCGCTATCTGGCACACACGCCGGTGACGGCGGTGCTGGAAGAACTGCTGAAGCTCGAAGTCAAACAACATGGCGGCGCGACCCGCTGGAAGCGGCCGGCCTGTATTGCGGTGCCGTCGGCTTGCTGGCGTTCTCGCGCTGGCTGCGCGCGATCAGCGCCAAAGACACGCTGGATCTGCTTTGCCTGGTGTCACGCGATGGCCATTTATTGCACCAGGTGTTTGCCGAAGAGCAAATCGATGCGCCCTATGTCTATATGCATGGTTCGCGCGTTGCTATACCCTGGCGCAGATCAATGAACACAATTTCGAAGCGCATCTCGATTTTCTGATTTCCGGTAGCGACTATTTCTCGGTCGACGACTATTTTGCCCGCATTGGATTGCCCAGCCCGTCAGACGAAGCCGTGCTGGCTGCAGGTCTGACGCGCGACATCATGATTACCCCGGAACTGCACGACCACGCGCGGCATCTGCTGCGCCTGCACAAAAAAAGCAGATCGTGCGCCACGCCTACAACACGCGCTCGGGCCTCTATCGCTATCTGCTTGAATTGGGCGTGCGCGACGGCATGCGGCTGGGCTTTGTTGATATAGGCTGGAGCGGTACCACGCAAGACGCCTTTGAAGCGGCAATCAAATCGATGTTCGACGTTGAGGTGATCGGTTATTACTTCTGCCTGGCCGATACGCCGTCACGCCGTGCGCGCGGTGAACGCCTGCAGATGAAAGCCCTGCTGGATGCCAGCTTTTGCGATCCGGCATGGCTGGCCGAGATTTACAATAATCGCGTGCCGGTGGAAATGTTCTTCTCCGCCCCCGAAGGGGCGACGGTGGGCTACGACGGCGGTGCTACTATGGCGAACGCGCCGCCAGCCCGGTTACGGTCGTCAAAGACGAATGCCGCGGCCTTAACTACGATATCGAGCAAGTCGTGGCGCGCATCAACGCGGGTTCGCTGGCTGGCTATCGCAAGGCCAGCGCCTTGCTGGCGACGCTGGAGCTGGAGGTCAGCCCCGAAGAGCTGGCGCGTCTGTTTGTTGCGATCATTCTGAATCCGCCGCATTCTCTGGCGGCATCGTTGGGCTGGATCAACAACTTTGACAACTGGGCCAGCACCGCCAACTACCATATCTGCATTGCCAGCCCCGACGCTTTTCCTAACGAAGGTGCGCGTGCCAAACGCGATATGTGGCCTGCGGCTACCGGCGCCTGTCGGCCTGATTCCGGCTCGCCATTATCAAGATGCCTGAAACAGGAATTGCAGATTTGTTGAAATACGACGTGCGCGGTGCAGACGCAACACACATCGGCCCGCCTGCGGCCCAACCGGACCGTCTTGCATCATGATCGGCGCCGTGGTGGTGACTATCAACGATGCCGAAAGTCTGGCCGGAATCAGCAAGTGGGTGGGCCTGTTCGATACGGTCGCGGTGGTGGACAACTCCGCCCACTGCGCGCCTGCGCTGCAAACCCTGGCGGCTCAGCACGATCACCTTACCTTGCTCGCCAATGGCCAGAATCGCGGCGTGGCGGGCGCGCTCAATCAGGGCGCGGCATGCCTGCTCGACCAGGGTTGCGATTATCTGTTCTTGTTTGATCAGGATAGCGAACCCGATGCCGCGATGATCAATGGCCTTGTCACCCAGTTGCAGGCGCTGGTCGGCCAGCGCGTGGCCCAGATCGGCCCGGCGTATTTTGACCGGCGTCTGCAGCAACGCGCGCCTTTTATCCAGTTGGTCAATGGCAAAATCGTCCGCCATCCGGCCGCTGGCGCGGCGTTGATCGAGGCGGATTACCTGATCACTTCGGGTACCTGTATTCCCGCCGCCGCGTGGCGGCAGATCGGCCCCATGGACGAGCGCTTGTTTATCGATTTTGTTGACATCGAATGGGGCCTTCGCGCGCGGGCACAAGGCTGGCGCAGCTACGGTTGGCCCGCGGTCACCATGCAGCACACGCTGGGCGATGAACCGGTCAAGGTGCTGGGCCGCGCTTATCCGCTGCATTCGCCGCTGCGCCATTATTACTATTTCCGCAATTGCGTGGCGCTGATGCGGCGGGATTACGTGCCCGCGGCATGGAAATGGATAGAACTCTACAAATTGCCGCTGCGCTTTGTGGTCTATGCCGGCTTCACCCAGCAACGCGCGAGCCATGCCCGCATGATGTTGCGTGGTCTGTGGGACGGCGTACGCGGCAAAACCGGGCGCATCGCGTGAGCAGCGCGCGTCTGACGATTTCGGTCGTGATCTATCGCACGGCGCTGTCGCGGCTCCAGCCTTTGTTGGCTTCGCTGGCAGCGCTGGAGCGTGGTGATCTGTGTAGTCGATAACGCCGGCGATCCGCTCTTGCGCGAACATATCGCCCAGCGTGGCTGGCGCTATGTGTGTACCGGCGTCAATCACGGCTATGGCAAGGGTCACAATCTGGCGCTCAGCACCCTGGCCGATGTCGACGCGCCGTATCACCTGGTCGTTAATCCCGATATCAGTTTCAGTGCGGAGGGCATGTTGCGCATGCTCGACTATATGGATGAGCAGCCTGACGTCGGCCAACTCATGCCGCGCATTATCTATCCGGATGGTCGGCTGCAACATTTGTGTAAACTGCTGCCCGCGCCATCCGATCTGTTGCTGCGGCGTTTTTTTGCCCGATTGCGCGCTCAAACGGCGCTTGCGCGATCGGTACGAACTGCGGCATTGGTCCTACGCCGAAGTAGCGGATATCCCGGTCTTGTCCGGTTGTTTCATGGTGCTGCGGCGCGCGGCATTGCAGCAATGCGGCGGCTTTGATCCTCGCTACTTTATGTATATGGAGGATACCGATCTGTGCAGACGTATCGGCATGCAATGGCGCACGCGCTATTTTCCGCACGCCACCGTGGTGCACGATTACGCCAAAGGCTCGTATCGCAGCCCGCGCCTGCTGGGCTATCACATCGTCTCGGCGATCCGTTATTTCTGCCGCTGGGGCTGGCTTGAAGATCCTTACAGACATATACGTAACAAGTGCGCCGAACGTGACCTGGGTCTATAGAAACGAGTCATAATAGGCCTCATAAATTCGCACCCATAAAGAACAAATAGCGTGCTTCCCATAGTCTTTTCGTTTGCGGTCGCCTTTCTAGCCTCGATGTGGCTGGTGCGCAGCAGTCATCTTCACGCCCGCTTCAGCGCGGATTCCGATATGGGCGGCGTGCAAAAAAATTCCATGTTCATCCAGTACCGCGCGTGGGGGGTATTGCGATTGCGGTTGCCCTCATCGCCTGTTGGGGGGTGCTGTGGCTGCGTGGCAAAGCCGAGCACCCTTACTTTCTGCAGATGCTCGCCATTGCATTGCCCGCGTTTGCCAGCGGCCTGTTTGAAGACATCAGCAAACGCGGTGGGGTGCTGATCCGGATGGCGAGTATTGTCTTGTCGGCCATCCTGGCATGGTGCTTTCTGGGCGTGCGCGTGGTGCGCGTCGATGTGCCATTTATTGATCCCATCCTTGCCATCCCGGCGGTCTCATTCGTGATCACGGTGGTGGCCCTGGCGGGCGTCACCAATGCGCTTAATTTCATCGACGGCTACAACGGGCTTTCATCCGCAGTCGCGGCCATTATGCTGGCCGGGATTGGTTACGTCGCTTTTTTTGCTGTCCGACCATCTGGTGTGGGCCATGGCCGTGGCCGGCATCGGCGCCTGCTTGGTTTTTTATTCTGGAACTGGCCGCGTGGTTGATCTTTCTGGGCGACGGCGGCGCGTATTTATTAGGGTTCTGGATCGGCGCGCTGGTGGTCTTGCTGGTGGCCCGCAATCCGCAAGTTTCGCCCTGGTTTGCCTTTTTTGTTGGTGAGCTACCCTGTGGTCGAGACCGTGTTCACCATGTTGCGGCGCGTGTCCCGCCAGTCCAATCCGGGCCTGCCCGATGCCGCCCATTTGCATCAACTGGTGTACAAGCGCTTGATGCGCTGGACGGTCGGCAGCCCTGATCCGCGCCACAAAGTGTTCCGCAACTCGATGACTTCACCGTACTTGTGGTTGTTGTCATCGCTTGGCGTTATTCCGGCGGTCTTGCTGTGGAATAACACCTGGGCGCTGCAGTGCTCGGCCTTGTTGTTTGTGTTTGCCTATCTCTGGCTTTATCGCTGCATTATTCGTTTCCGCGCGCCGCGCTGCTGGTGGTCCGCAGTCGCACCAGCCGTAAACGCGAGCATTAAGCCTGGACGGCCCCCGGACGCCAGGGGCCGTTATCCGCGCTGCGAAAGTCCGATCTGCTTCACCACAAATGCGCACATGCGCCCGCCGAGTCCAGATCAATGCGCAGATGGCTGGCTTGCTGCAGATTCCACCAACTCGGTTGCGAATCCAGCGGCACGGCCAGTGTTCCTGCTGAGTCGCCAGCGGTGAAGACCAGGCTGTGTGCCTCGCTGGCACCGGTTTCCTGATCGCCCCACCAGAAAATCTGCAAACGTGGCGTGCTGCTGGCACCGCGGCATTCAAAATCAAAGTTCAGCATGCCGTGCGCAGCACCCGAGGTCTTCAGCGCAGAAATATCAAAGATCAGTTGGGGATCGGGGCCGGTGACCTGCCATGCCCCCGCTACAAGTTGAACATCATGCGTCGCCGCCGGGACGGGCGAAATGGCCCGAGTGTCGCTGGTCTTGCGCGCCAGGCTAGCCCACGACCGTCCCCATGACACCGGCAACATCTGCAGATCGTGGATGGCAAACGCGCGCTCCTGCAACGCCGTGCGATATTGCTGCGTGCGGGCCGCTGCAATCATGACCGTTAGCACGCGCCCGTCCGCCGCTTTGATTGGGGCGCCGTCCAGCGTAAGGGTGTTTTCCGCCAGATTGATGGCGCTGATCTGGCGTTGTTCACCATTGGCCAGCTTCACCACGTCATGGGCTTGCAGATAGGCCAGCGCGTTGCGATCCGCCAGCATGATGGCCGGGGTATGGCGGTCTACGCATGATCAGCGTGCGTCGCTCAGACCGTCCTGGGCGTATGCCACCAGGCGAGCGGGCTGCGCCCAGCGGTCGAAATGGCCAATGACGTAACCATCGTTCATTTCCGGGGTGTAGTGCTGCATGGCAAAGCGATACAGCACCGGCGCGCGCAAGGCCAGGCCGCCGCCATCGTGCACGATATTGTCCACTTCAAGCAGCGCTACCGCCGGCCGTTGCCGGGTAAGTATGCCCACCGCGGTGTGCTGCTGAGACAGCGGTGCCATGTTATAGGCGGCCGTCACGGGCAGCAGGGGCGGGCGGTCGGTATAAAAAATACAAGCCATTGCGCGAAGTCAGATCCAGGTACGGTGCGCGGGGAGGTAGTTCGGCGTTGAGGATGCGCGCCACCGAAACCAGTCGACGCCAATGGTCTTCATAAAAGTAGCCCATGCCGAGGCGGGGCAATCCCGCCGCCGCGACGTCGCGTAGCGGAGGGGTCTGGATATTGGCATGCGCCACGCTGCGCAGATTGCTCAGCTCAGCGGCGGGCGAGCCAATCAAGCCACCCGCAACTGCCGCAATCACCAGCAGCAGGGCTTTGACGTTGGGCAGGCGAGGGCCGCATACGTGGCACAGGATGGGCAGCAACAAGGTCCAGCAGAAGAATGCGAATACGCCACTGCGCGAGGTGCCCACCGGATCGATACGCCCCATGGTGTACGGGATCATCAGCAGGCAGAACAGCAGGCCGAGCAGTGCCACCCGGGTACTCACCACAGCAATCGGGCGGCGGCGTACGCGGCAGAACAGCGCGTACAGCAGGAATGCCGCCAGCAGCATCCACGACATCCGGGCCAGGTCATACATCAAGACCGAACGCGCCGCCGGCGTGGTCCACGACAAGGCCCAGCCTATGCCATAAGCCAGTTGGTTGATCGGCCGTTTTCGCGCAGATAGATCAGCCCCTGCAGAATCATGGATGCCGCCGGGCTTAGCAGCAGCAACGCAGCGAGGACGACCAGGGCGACGGCGCC
>BBFD01000179.1 GCA_001313065.1 Silvimonas sp. JCM 19000 | reverse complement strand
GGTGGGTCACGACCCACCCTATTGCGGCGCTGCTGGGCAAAGCTTCCTGATCTGGCACCACGCCGCATAGGGTGGGTCAAGACCCACCATCCAAAGCCGCATAATCAAGCGCCATCGCCGGGTTATACGTCTTTGAAATGGTGGGTCACGACCCACCCTATTGCGGCGCTGCTGGGCAAAGCTTCCTGATCTGGCACCAAGTCGCATAGGGTGGGTCAAGACCCACCATCCAAAGCCGCATATTCGAGCGCCATCGCCGGGCTATACGTCTTTGAATGGTGGGTCACGACCCACCCTATTGCATTGCGGCCACTCGAATTCTGGGCCGGTCTGGCGTCTTTTACGCGCAGGCGACCAGCGGCAAGCTGGCCGGATGGTCGGAATTTTCGTAAAACTGTGTATCGCGCAGCTGCATGTAGTTTGCGCAAAAAAAATGCCGCACCGGCCGGGTGCGCCACGGCTGAAAACGTGCGCCGTCGCGGGGCGCGCGGGCAGGGAGGGGGTAGTATTGCTACACCTACCGTTTTGTATGTTGCAGTGCGAGCTACGTGAAGAAACGTAACGAATATCAGGGTTTGCCCGTACATTGTTGTAGTTATATGACGGTTGGTAATGAAAATATAACGTAGTTAACCTACATAAACGCTTGCACCATTTTTTTTGTAGTTGTCGTACATTACGGCCCATGGATCGGCGTTTGAAACGCAAGTGGAAAACACCGGTAGCGCTGAGCGCGCAACCTCTTTTTTAAGCTCTCCTAGGCTTAGAAATACGGCGCAAGCCGTAAGCTTTATCGACTCCTCCATCCTCTATGCCCGTGGCTAGTTAACGCGTAAGCGCTACTGACCAACGGGCTATTTTTTTTGCCCGTCGCTTTGCAAGCATCCTGCGTGCCGCTTTCGCCATGCTGAATTCGCTATTGCATCACTGCCTTGCACAAATATCCCACCAGCATTGTTCACCACACGCATGCACTTCGGTACAGTAGCGGCTTGACTGATGCCGTCCCGGATTCCTGCCTTTGCCTGCGCTCTTCTGCCGCTGTCTGTTGGTTCTTGCTGTGTCTGCGCCGATGCTGGGGTGGGCCGACGACGTAGCGCGCGTCAACAGCTACGACGTCAAGATCAATGCGCCCAAACAAGTGGACGATTTGCTTGAGTCTTATCTCGACGTGTATCGCTGGCGCAAACAAAAAAAGATCTGGCGGTGGACGATCTGCAAGCCGCAGTCGACCGCACCCCGCAAGACGCCGCCAATCTGCTGAATACCGAGGGCTATTTTTTCGCCTGTGGTCAAAGCCACGCTTAACCATGACGGCGAGCACTACCGCGTTGATGTCACGGTGGATCCCGGCCCGGTGGCCACCGTGCGCAAGATTGATTTCCGCCTGACTGGCACCGTGAACGACGATCCGCCGTATCGCGACAATCTGTTGCAGCGGCTCAAATCCGACCCCGCGCTCACAGAAGGCAGCGTGTTTACCCAGCGCAATGGGACGCCTACAAGCGCCGCGCGCTTACCGCGCTGCAGAACCGGCGTTACGCCGCAGCCTATATCAGCGAGAGCCAGGCGCTGGTCGATCCCAAAGCCAATGTGGTTGATCTGACCATGGTGCTGGATAGCGGCCCGTTCTATCACTATGGTCAGGCCGAGATCAGCGGCATGCAGCGCTATCCGGAGCAGATCGTGCGTGATCAGATTCATTTGAATCCGGGCGACGAATACCGGCGGTATCAATTGCTGCAATTGCAGAGCGATCTGCAAGACATTCCGCAGGTGGCCACCGCCATCGTTGATACCCAACTGAGCGACGAGCCGCCCTATACCGCGCCGATCGATATTACGATCCAGGAAGCGCCATTGCAGAAGCTGGGCCTGGCCGCCGGTTACAGCACCAACACGCGTTATCGCGGCCAGATTGATTATCGCTATAACAATGTGGCGAATCGCGGCTGGGTGTGGACCACTAAGGCCACCTACGAAGCTGGAGCAATCGCTCAATACCGAGCTGGCTTTCCCCAAACAGGACGACGCTATAACAACAAGCTTTACGTCAACGCCGACCACAGCGATGTGCAAGGCCTGGTCACCACCACCTATAAAGGCGGCTTCAGCAAATCGCGCACTGATCGCGATATTGATCGCACCATCACCATTGAATACCAGGCCGAACGCCGGGACGTGGGCGACGGCCAGATTGATACGCCACATGCGCTGACCGCCAATTACAAATGGGTGCGGCGTGATCTGGACAGCCAGCGCGATCCGCATCGCGGCAATGTGCTGCAGCTGGAAGGCGGTGGCGCCTCGGGCCAGTTGTTGTCGACGCAGACCTTTGTGCGTCTGTACGGCAAAGGTTCGGTGTATTACCCGGTGGGCGAGACCGGCATATTTCTGGGCCGGCTGGAACTGGGGCAGAACTTTGCGCGTAATCCCGACGGGGTGCCCACCGACTGGCTGTTCCGCGCCGGCGGTAGCGGCAGTGTGCGTGGTTATGACTATCAAGCTCTGGGCGTCAAAGCCGATGACGGCACCATCGTGCCCGGCCGCGTGCTGGCCACCAGCAGTGCGGAATACCAACATCCCGTGTACAAGGATTGGCGCGGCGCCGTGTTCGTTGACTATGGCGACGCCGCTGACAGCTGGCAGACCTGGGAAGGCCGCACCGGCGTGGGTGTGGGCGCACGCTGGATCAGTCCGGTGGGCTCGATCGGCGCCGATCTGGCTTATGGCGTGCAAGACCGCAAAATCCGCTTCCACTTTGCCTTGGGCATGGCGTTCTGATGCTGGACGACGACTCATCCCCGCCCCAGCCACCCCGCAGCCCAGGCGACGGCATCCGCTGCGCAATACGCTGGTACTGTTGCTCGGCCTGGTGCTGCTGTTGGCGCTGGCGCTGGGTGGCGCCGCGTGGTGGATAGACACCGCGTCCGGCCATGCCTGGCTGTTGCGCCAGGCTGCGGCCAGCAAAGTGGTCAGCATCGGCAAGCTCGACGGCTCTTTATATAGTCAGTTGCAAGTGAGCGACGTGGTGGTCGACACGCCCGAAGCGCACGTCAGCATCGACACCGCCTCGCTCCGCTGGAAACCGCTGGAATTGCTGGAGCGGCGCGTTGGCATCGATGCGCTTGATGTCGGCTCGGTGCATGTCACAACCAAACCGCAACCGCCCAACAAACCGACCTCGCCGCCACCGACATCCTTGCGCTTGCCGATTGCCATCCGCGCCAATGATGTGCAACTGGCCCGGCTGGAAATCGTCGGCACCCCGCTGGTCTTTACCGCGCTCAAAGCCTCGCTGCAAAGCGACGGCGAAACCCACAAGCTCAGCATCGACCAGCTATTAACTCCACGCGGCCGCTTTGAGGCCGATCTGCAACTGGATGGCGATGCTCCCTTCAAGACGCTGGGCCAGTTGCAGTTTCGCGGCGTGCTGGATGGCAAGGCGATGCAGGCGGGCGTGCAGCTTGATGGCGCGCTACGCGATCTGAATGTGCAAGCCCGTCTGCAGAGCGAAGTGGCCCAGGCCAGCGCGTCGCTGCGCGCCGATGTCTTTGCCGAATACAGCTACGCCATGCTCAAACAGGCGCGCATCAGCGCCGAGCGCGTTAACCCGCAGCAATTGCTGGCCACGCTGCCCCAGGCTTCGCTGTCGGCCAATATCACGCTGGTGCCGCGCGGCAAGGATCATGCCGATGGCGATGTGCAGATCAGCAACGCCGCTGCCGCCACCTGGGACCAGGAAGCGGTACCGGTCACGCAAATCAGCTCGCATTTTGCGGTGTCGAACAACCGGCTGGATCTGACCAATCTGCAAGCCAGCTTGCTGGGGGGCGGCACGCTCAGTGGCGATGGCCAGTTTGCCCAGGACAAGCTGGATGCGCACTTCAAGCTCAAAGACCTGAACGTGGCTGCGCTGATCAAGAATCAGCCGCCCACCCGACTCAGTGGCGATATTGCGCTCAAGGCCCGTACAAAGCGCCGGACGTGCTGGCCAAACTGAGCGACCAGCGCTACAAGACCAACGCCGAAGCCGATCTGGCTGGCTCCATCCCGAAACCGAACGCCGCCTGGCCATCCGCAAGCTGAATGTGCAACGCGGTCGCGCCACGGTGGCCCTGACCGGCGAATTTGCGCTGGATGGCAAACAGGATTTCAAGGCCAAGGGCAAGCTGGGCAATTTTAATCCGGCCGAATACGTCAGCGCGCCAGTGGGCAATATCAGCGGCGATTTCAGCGCCGAGGGCGCCTTGCAGCCGCATTGGCAAGGCAAGCTGCAATACACGCTGGCGCAGAGCAGTTTCAATGGCCAGGCGCTGGCCGGGCAGGGCGTGGCGCAGCTGGATGCCACGCGCCTGGTTACGCCGGGATTGTGGCTGCAACTCGGGGCCAACCGGGTAGATGCCAAGGGCGCGCTGGGTAAGGCGGCTGACCGCATGCAATTGCATATCGCGGCCAATCGGCTGGCGGATATCGGCGGTGGCTTTGCCGGTGAAGTCAACGGCGACGTGGCGCTGCAGGGCGGCTTCAAGCGGCCGGAAATCCAGGGCCAGTTGCAGGCGCGCAATCTGCATACGCCGTATGGCGTGCAAATCGGCAGCGCCAAAGTGGATGCGCGCTTGTTCCCCGATCTGAATAGCCCGATCCACGCCGATATCGAACTGGCCGATGCGCAAGCTTTAACGCCAATATCAAGGCCCTGCATTTCAATCTGCAGGGTACGCGCGGCGCGCACAAACTGGCGCTGCAGGTAAACGGCCTGTACCAGTCGCAGACGCTAAGTGCCAATCTGGCGGCGGCCGGGGGGCTGGACGAGATGTGGCGCTGGAGTGGCCGGGTGGAAGAACTACAGGCGCAGAGCCTGTTGAATATCAAGCTGCTGGCGCCCACCACGCTGACCGCTGGCGCCGATGTAATCGGCCTCGGCGATACCCGCATCGCCGTCGGCGCCGGCCAGATCCATATCGCGCGGCTGAAGATGAGCGGCGCACAACTCGATACGGCGGGCGAAATCAGTCAGGTGCCGGTGGCCGAATATCTGGCGTTGGCGGGCATCAAAAAAACATCGGCAGCGACATGATACTGAGCGGGCGCTGGCAGTTGCGCGGCAGCGATACGCTGGATGGTACGGTTGATCTGCAACGCGACAGCGGCGATCTGAAACTGCTGGGTGGCGTGCCGCAACCGTTCTATCTGACCGCACTGGCCCTGCACGCCCAGGCCCGGCAATCACGCGTGGCCTGAACGGCCAGATTGTGAGCGACCGCTTTGGCACCGTCAAAATCGACGGCGACACCCAGATCGATTGGCATGACAAGGCGATCTCGCCCAGTGCCCCGCTGAATATCAATGCAGCCGGTGATGTCGAGAAGCTGGACAAGCTGGCCCCGCTGATCAGCAGCACGCTGCAACTGGCTGGCAATCTGGCGTTTGATGTACACCGCACCGGCACGCTGGATCGCCCTGTGGTCAGCGGCGCGGTCAACGGCAACAAGCTGGCAATCCGCGACAGTGCCAGCGGCCTGGCGCTGACCGATGGCGCGGTACAGATGGTGATGCTGGATAACCGCGTTACGCTCAAACAGTTTTTTTGTTCCATGGCGGCAGCGGCACGCTGATGGCCGACGGCACGCTGGACATCGGCAAGGAAGGGCCTAACGCCAAAGCCAATGTGGTGGCAGACAAACTAACGCTGATCAACAAGCCGGATATGCAGATGATCGTGTCGGGCAAGGGTTTGCTCGGCTATGACAAGGACGGCATTTCGATCAAGGGCAATCTGCGCGCCGATCACGGCATGGTGCGCTATCAGGCCAGCGGCGAGCCGCATCTGTCGGACGACGTGGTGATTGCGGGCGCGCAAAAAAAAGAAACGAAGTCGAACGTGGCATTGACTGCGCTGCAGTTTGATGTCGATCTGGGCGATGACTTCACCTTCAAGGGTTACGGCATCGACGCCAAACTGATCGGCGCTTTGCGTCTGCGCGCCAGCCCCAACCAGTCGCTATCGGGCCACGGCACGGTCAGCGTGGAAAGCGGCAAATACGCGGCCTATGGCAGAACCTGACCATCGAACGCGGCATCTTGAGCTTTGCCGGGCCGCTGGATAATCCCGGCCTGGATATCCTGGCCATGCGCCGTGGCGGTACGGTGGAAGTGGGCGTTGCGGTCAAGGGCACCGCCAATGCGCCGCGCGTGAGTCTGTATTCCGAGACGGCGCTGTCCGATAACGAAAAGCTGTCGTGGCTGTTGTTTGGTCACGGCACCGACTCGATGGACAAGGGCGACGCGGCCGTGATGGTGCAGGCCATCAACGGGCTGTTGGCCGGTAACGGCGGCGGGGACGGCATAGGTCAGCAAATGCTCGGCGAAATCGGCATCGATGAGATCGGGGTCAGCACCGATAAGCATGCCGATGGCACCACCTCGCAAGTGGTATCGGTGGGTAAGCGACTTAGCGAAAAGGTGTCGATTGCCTTCGAGAAAAGCCTGGACGGGCTGGAAGACGCCATCAAGCTGACTTTGCGCTTGTCGCGCAAATGGTCATTGATCACGCGGTTTGGCGCTTACGAGAGCACGCTGGATGCCAGCTACAACATCAATTTTGATACGTTGCCATGGTGATGCAGCGCTACGCCGCTACACAGAGTGTGTAGTTAGAGAAACAAACATTCGTTTTATCGTGACCGCATATTGCAAACTAAAGTAGATTACCGGCTAGCCAAAGCGCCGGTAGTCTGCAGAAAAAAACCAGTCACAGAGCGGGCTGTAGCCTGAAACGGCGCGGTTGGTGAAACTGCTTATTGTTGCATTTGGTATCGGCTGGCTACGCTGCATTGCGTAGTGCGGGTATCGATGATTACAAGAACGGTACACTCTGCGATGCGCAACGACGCATCACGCTGGACCACAACCAGAACACGAATCTGTAAGAAGGAGAGGCATATGCGCATCAATGGTATCGGCACGCTCAGCGCCGTCATTTCGGCCCTGTTGCTGGCAGCTTGTGGCGGTGACGACGGCAGCGGTAACGCCGGCGTAGCCGCACCGGTTACATCGACCGCCAATATCACCGAAGTCGTTTCGTTCGGCGACAGCCTGAGCGACGTGGGCACCTATAACCCGACGCTGCTGGATACGGATACGACCAACGACAATTACGCCGGTCTGCCGTTTACCACCAAGCCAGGTACCACGTGGGCATCCTACCTGGCATTGGCTTATGGCTTCTTCCTGCAACCGTATGAACGTGTGGATTGGGGCCTGGTCGGCACGGCTACCCGGACCGTATCGTCAAGCTCGGCGGCACCAGCTATGCGCAAGGCGCTGCCACCGTGCAGACCGACCCGGCCAATGGCGGCAAGGTGGATGGTTCCACCCTGGGCCTGCCGGCAGGCACCACGGTGCAACTGGCCACCGCGCTGTCGGTCAAGACGCAGATCGACCAATACGTGGCCGATCGCACCAGCTTTAACAGCCACCAACTGATCCTGATCGATGGCGGCGCCAACGATCTGATCAACTTTGCCCAGAAGGTTGCGGCTGATCCCACCCAGGCTGCCAATGCGACCGCCGTGGTCGGCGCTGCTGCCACCGGCATGGTGACGCAACTGGGCCGTCTGCAAGCCCTGGGCGCGACCAATATCGTTTATGCAAACGTGCCTAACCTGGCGCTGACCCCGGCGTTCTCGGTGGCGGCCGTCGGCACCACCGGCAACGGTCTGGCCGCGCAATTGACTACGGCCTACAACACCGCCGTGGCCAATGCCATCACTGCCAACAAGCTGAATGTACAAGTGTTTGATGTCTCGGCCATGCTGACCAATGTGGTGGCGTCTCCCGCAACCTATGGTCTGAGCAATGTGACCACGCCTGCATGTAACAGCACGCTGAATGGCTCGCTGAGCGCCATGACATGTACCACCAGCACGCTGGTGGCCGCCAATGCCGACAGCACATATCTGTTTGCCGATGGCGTGCACCCGACCAATGCCGCGCACAAGATCTGGGCTGCACTGGCTGCTAGCCAGGTGATGGCGGTTATTCCCAAATAAAAAAAAGCAGTAGGTGGAGGAGGCAAAAAAAAGGCGACCGCAGGGTCGCCTTTTTTTATATGGCGTGGCCTCACAAGGTACGCGCCAGCACCCAGGCATCCACGCGCGCCGCGCCCGCCTGCCGCAAACACCGCGCGGCGGCATGCAAGGTGCTGCCGGTGGTCATGACATCGTCGACCAGCACGATATGCAGGCCGCGCACGTCGCCGCCGCAGACAAAGCCTGGCGCAGATTACGACGTCGGGCTTGCCCACGCGCCCCGGTTTGATGTGGCGTGTCGCGGGTGCGCTGGAGTAAATCACCGCGCAGCGGCAGATCGAGAGCCTTGGCCCAGACCCGGGCAATCTCGGCACTCTGGTTGTAACCGCGCTCGCGCCAGCGCGCCGCATGCAGCGGAATCGGCACCAGACAAGCCGGGTGCGCTTGCCCGGCCACGTGGGTAAAGCGCAATGCGCCAGGGCGCCACA
>BBFD01000178.1 GCA_001313065.1 Silvimonas sp. JCM 19000 | reverse complement strand
CAATTTGCTGCGCCACCGTCGCGCTGATGCCGACGGCCAGCGAAGCCAGCAATAACAAACTTAAACCCGGCGCCAGCGCGGCCGCTGCCAACGCCACCGCCAGCACCACAAATTGCGTGGCGATCAGCTTGCGCCGGTCCATGGCATCACCCAGCGGCAACAGCAAAATCAGGCCGGCGGCATAACCCAACTGCGTGGCGGTCGCTACTAAAGTAATCGACTGTGGCACGCCGAGCTCATGCCCCATCACGCCCAGCATCGGCTGGTTGTAATAGATGTTAGCCACCGCAATGCCGGCGGCAGCGGCCATCGCCCAGACTTTGCCGGCGGGCAGGCCTTGCGGGGTGTCCGAGGAGGGGTTCATTGATGCTCCGCGTATCAAAATGTGGGGCCAGCCCACGCTATCGGCGCAGTGTGCCAAAGCGGCCCGTATCGCACATACCCCGGACGGGTGAGCCCGGCGCGCATCGTCTGCCTGGGCTTAGAGCGCCACCGGATGAATCAGCGTCGCCGCCGTATTGCGTACGTTGCCCACCGCACGCGCTACCGGCCACCACTCAAAATCTTCGCTCGGACGCCGATGGCGGCTGATCAGCTCTGCCGCCAGCGGCAACGGCGCCATGCGATCGAGCCACAGCGCCGCATCGCTGGCATTCAGCACCACCGGGCGACGATCATGGATATCGACCATGCCCCCCTCGGCATCCGCCGTAATAATGGCCATCCCGCGCGCCGGCGCATCGCTGGGCTGGCCCGGTTGCCACAAGGTAATCCCGGCCAGATACAACGGCCCGGCGTCTTTGGGCACGATGTAATAGGGCTGCTTGCTGCCATCGGCTTGCGGCAGCCATTCGTACCAGCCACTGGCAGGCACAATCACCCGGCGCGCGTTTTGCCAGGCGTCTTTATAAAACCCGCTGCTGGTCACTTTTTTCGATGCGCGCATTGGGGTAAGCGCGGCCCTTGCTGGCGGCCCATGCCGGTTGGTAATTCCAGAACAGTTCTTCGACGCGCGGCTCGCCATCGTCATCCAGCCGATGCAGCGCGGCGACCCGCGAGCCGGGCGGCACGTTGTAACGCGGCACCAGATCAAGCTTGAGTTGCGGATGCTGGGTGTAGCCCATTTCGATAATGACGCGGATGCCATCAATCACCTGGGTCAGTCGGCCGCACATGGTGGGGTACTCCTCAACGTAGCTGCTTCATTGTAGAAGCCCGCCGCAGCGCGGGTTTGGTACCCGGTGGTAGCGGGTAGCTATGGCAATTGCGCCTGGGCATGGCCCGGCATCACTCACAGCGTGCCGGGTCTGCCCACATCGATTGCGCCGCATTGTTGCGCGCATGCTGCAGCGCAGCGCCCGCGTTGCGCCGTGACCACGGCATTTGCCTAGAATGCCCGACACAATTCGATACACCACTTTTCGATCTGTGTTTGTACCACCTGCCGCCAGCGTACGGGTTCTCTCTGCTGCCAGCCGGGCGCTTCATAGCCTGCGCTGCCCACCGCAGGGGGCATGAACCCCTGGCCGAGCGCTCATCACCCTTTGCTGACAAGGTCCAGATCATGGTTTTTTCCGTTGCGGTTGTGCGCCGCGATCACGTTGACGCTGCTGCTGGCAAGTTGCGCGAGCCTGACACTTACGGCATCGGATTTCACGGCGGGAAACCGTTTACCGGCCTGGAGCAAAACGACGCGTTTGCCATTGAGAGCGGCAAACTCGCGCGTCAATTGGTAAAGCGAGGCATGCCGCCATCCCGCTTGATTGCAGGCGCTTGCCTGCGTCGGCGACGGACGCGTCCTTCAAAAAAAACGTCGAGGGAGAGGTGAAGGTGCTGCTTACCTTCGACAAAAAAAACGGTGTACCGGCGCTGATCTTGCGCGAAGGCAGTGCGCGGCCGGAGTTGTGGGAGTCCGTGTATGCCGCACTCTCGACATGGCGTTTGCAGCCGGTGGTGGTCGACGGCACCGCGCGAGAAGTCACGTTCCATTTAACTTTTGAATTTCAAGATCCGAAGTAAACCCGGTGTGATGCGCCATGCAGCGGTGCATAAGGGGCAGCCACACTGACCCGGTGAGCGTCAGCCGCCCCGGCGTGACAGCCCGCGCAGGGATGCGCATCATGCGGTGATCATGATATGCGGGTGTTTATGCCGTGCTGATTCCAAAAAAACCATCGCGCTATTTGTACTGACTGCTTTAGCCGAAATCATCGGCTGCTACCTGCCCTGGCTCTGGCTAAAGAAAGACGCCACGCCCTGGCTGTTATTGCCCGCCGCCTTCAGCCTGGCCCTGTTTGCGTGGTTGCTCACGCTGCACCCCAACGCGGCGGGTCGCGTCTATGCCGCCTATGGCGGGGTGTATATCGCGGTGGCTTTGCTGTGGTTATGGCTGGTCGATGGCGTCCGGCCCACCGGCTGGGATCTGCTGGGGGCCGGCGTCGCCTTGTGCGGGATGGCGATCATCCTGTTTGCGCCGCGCGCCGCATAACAAAACAAAGCCCGGCCATCGCTGGCACGGGCTTTGGTTCTGGCCTTAGGGTGACGCCTGCGCTCAGCCGCGTTGCTGCTGGCGGCGCCGCGCAGCGGCAGTCAGCCCCACCAGTCCCATCCCCATCAACGCCCAGGTTTCGGGCTCCGGTACTGGCCTGATATTCAGCGCGTCCAGCCCAAATTGCGGGCCGCTGGTGCTGCCATTGCCAGAGAAGACCAGGGTGTCAACGGCGGTATTCCATCCGCTATAAGCCGCCAGGTCGTACCACTTGAAACCCTCGGTAGCCACGCCCGACCATGGCCCGATCAGAATGCTGGCCGACGCCACTTGCACCCCGTTGTTGTAACCCAGCAGGGTAACCAGATTGCTGCTGCCAAAAAAACGAAGTGAGTTGGCTCAGGTGCAGGGATTCAAGGTAGTAGGGCACCGAAGCGCGTAGCAAAAAAACTGCCGTTGCCCGGTTCCAGCATTTGCGTGCCCGCCGCGTCGAGGATACCGGCCGTCGAGTCGGTATTTGCCGCGGGGCTGATCTCAAAGCCGGCATAAACCGCTGGCGTATGCGCAGGCTTGTGCAGATCGCTAAAAGTGATCAGATCGGCCCAGGCTCCGGTGCTGGCGCTCAGCAAGGCAACGGCGCTCATCCAATGGCGAAGTCGCATGCTCAAACCTCCTGCCGACGCGCACGGCGGCGCAGCTTGGCGCTACGCGCGGTCAGTGCCACCAGCCCAGGCCCAGCATGGCCCAGGTTTCGGGTTCGGGCACCGCTGCGGCGGGGAGGGTGGTGGCAAGATTAGCCACCGGAATCACGTCCAGATTGTCGATCAGCCAGCGCCGGCCTACGCCGGTAGCAATAAACGTCAGTTGGTCGACCGGGGTATTGGCAAAGCCGGAGTCATACCACTGGAACGCGGTCGGGCCGAGCATATAGGTTTGCGTGCCCACTAACTGGCCATTCAAAAAAGCCCTCAACCGTCAGCGCGCCGCTGCTGAATAAAGGGCCCAGATTCTGGGTGAAGGCCGCGGCCTCCAGGCCATTGAATACAAACTGGGCGTTCTGACCCGAATTCTTGAGGGTAAACGCAACCTGCTGCGAATAATCGAGATTGATCAACGCGGTAGAGCCCGACGGAAACAGCAGCGACTGGCCATAGGTGCTGGTATAGGCGTCGCTGGTGATATACCACAAGGGGTTGCCAAAGCCGGTGGTGGTAAACGACGTCCAGTCCGCCAGATCGCCGTTGTTCAGCGGCTGGGCGATTTCAGCAAATTGGCCAGAGGGAAATATCCCCGCATCTTCAAAAGTCAGTGCATGGGCGCTATTCGCCGCAGCGAATAGCAAAGCCGCGCTAAACAGCGCGGGCTTGAAGGTGGAAAACATGGCAAGTCTCCGAGGTTGAAGGTAGGGCCCGCCGTGTTGAGACTACCCGGCTTGCGGCCCCCACCATCCTGGACGATACCTAAGCTTTCTGCATAATTTCTCGTAAATTGCTGACGGCTGGATTTTGTTGTCGTGGATGAGGGCGAAGGCGCGCGCGGCGTTGATTTCGTCTGTACAACAATGGGCAAATAGCAGCCGTAGCGGAGCCCGGAATCTGGAGGCTGAGCCTGGGCGCTGCCGCGTTTTGGCCCGGCGGGTGGGGTGGCACGCCGGAGAAAGGCAAAGCGTAGCTGGGTAAATGAATGGCGAAAAAAAATCCCGCAAACCGCGGGCGTGTTGTTTTAACGGCATGCACGCTGAGCCTTTGCGCCGCCTAAGCTCGGGCACAAACGCGCCGCCGCGCGCTTTAGCAGCGTTTTCCGCCCTGTTTTAAACGGACTGTTGCACGCCATTTGTCGCCCATCTGTATAATGCCGTCCATTGCGCGAAGCCCCGGTCGGGCCGTGCGGTGCGCTGCCGTAGCAATGGCGTCGCACTGCACTGGCAAAATCCCGGCTTTCGACGCTAGAAAAAACAAGAAAAAAAGTACTGGATGGAATGCTAAAAAATCCGGACTTTGCTTGTGCAGTCAACGTGTCAGGCAGCACGATCGATTGGGTAGGCCCCTATAGTTAAATGGATATAACAGGCCCCTCCTAAGGGCCAGTTGCAGGTTCGATTCCTGCTGGGGGTACCACGGCGCGGTCGTCGCGCGTGTATCAAGACGATACGGTCATGCTGTGGCTGCCCGTACCTGGTTGCTGTTGACTGGCCTCGCCTGGCAGGCGTGCCTTCCTGTCCCGCAAGGTATTCCGCATAAAGAGAGCACTGCAGCTAGCACGACAAGTCCGCGAATTCGAATAAAGACAGGAGTAATTTGCATGCAACGCAGCACTAAAATCGTAGCCACCCTCGGCCCTGCTTCCAGCGACGTCGGTACGCTGGAGCGTCTGGTTTCCGCCGGTGTGAACATGGTGCGACTGAATTTCTCGCACGGCACCGCGCAAGACCATCAAGACCGTGCCAGCCTGGTACGTGAAGTCGCCGGCAAGCTTAATTCGCCGCTGGCGGTGATGGTCGATCTGCAAGGCCCCAAGATTCGCGTGGGCAAGTTTGAAGAAGGCAAGATCGAGCTGGTCAATGGCGAGCAGTTCATTCTTGATTCTGATTGCACCATGGGTAACAAAGAGCGCGTTGGCCTCGATTACAAAGAGCTGCCCAACGACGTTTCGGCCGGGGTGATTCTGCTGCTGGATGATGGTCGCATCGTGCTCGAAGTGACCGAAGTGCTGGGCAACGAGATCTACACCAAGGTCAAGGTCGGCGGCATTCTGTCCAATAACAAGGGCATCAACCGTCAAGGCGGTGGTCTGACCGCGCCGGCGCTGACTGCCAAAGACATGGAAGACATCAAGGTCGCCGCCATTATCAAGGCCGACTACGTGGCGGTGTCTTTCCCCAAGAGCGGTGCCGATATGTATATGGCCCGCACGCTGTTGCGCGCTGCCGGTAGCAAGGCACTGCTGATCGCCAAGATCGAGCGGACCGAAGCCATCGGCAATCTGGAAGAAATCCTTGATGCCTCCGACGGCATCATGGTTGCCCGTGGCGATCTGGCAGTAGAAGTGGGCGATGCTGCCGTGCCCGCGCTGCAAAAGAAAATGATCAAGGCCGCGCGCCGCAAGAACAAGCTGACCATCACCGCCACCCAGATGATGGAATCGATGATCACCAGCCCGGTGCCGACGCGCGCCGAAGTGTCCGACGTGGCCAACGCGGTACTGGATGGCACCGATGCGGTGATGTTGTCGGCTGAATCGGCCAGCGGCAAGTTCCCGGTGGAAACCGTAGAAGCGATGGCACGGATCTGTGTCGAAGCCGAAAAAAAATCGCAAGAAAACCGCATCAGCGACGAAGTGCTGAAGCAAGGCGATTTCACCCGCATCGATCAGTCGGTGGCGATGGCGGCCCTGTTTGCGGCCAGCCACCTGAAGGTCAAGGCCATTGCGCGCTTACCCAGTCGGGTTCGTCGGCGCTGTGGCTGTCGCGCTTTATCAGCGGCGTGCCGGTTTACGCGCTGACGCCGGAAGCCGAAACCTATGCCCGCCTGGCACTGTTCCGTGACGTATATCCCTTCATCATGGATTACGAAAACGCCAAGCAGCAGGATCTGCTGGCCCGTGCCGAGCTGGAACTGATCCAGCGTGGCGTGGTGCAGCATGGTGATCTGGTGGTGTTTACCTATGGCGATATCCTCGGCCTGGGTGGCAGCACCAACAGCCTGAAGATCGTTAAAGTGGGCGAACGCCGCAGCCGCTAAGTCGGTACGGGGCAATAAAAAAGGCGACCGCCATGGTCGCCTTTTTTTACGTGCGCCGCAGGCGCTACAGGCGGAATTTGCCAAACAGCTGCTTCAGAAAACCCGCCAGCTCGGACAAGCGATGCACGCTGTCGGTGGCGCGATGCAGCGCCGCGTCGGTGGTCAACATCTGGCTGGTGATGTTCTCAGCGCTGCGCGCCATGGCGGTGGTGGCTTGTTGCTGCTCTTTGGTCGAGAGCGCAATCTCGCCCATCCGCAACATCACTGCGTCCATATTCTCGCGGATGGTGCTGATATTGCCGGCCGCGTGGTCGCTCAGGCTCACGCCACGGCGTACCACATCGTGCGTTTTCTGCATGGTGGTCACCGCGGCATCGGTCTCGGTGCGTATGCCATCGATCATGCCGGTGATCTGCAAGGTGGCCTGGCCGGTGCGCTCAGCCAGTTTGCGCACCTCGTCGGCCACCACAGCAAAACCACGGCCTTGTTCGCCCGCGCGCGCGGCTTCGATGGCGGCATTGAGGGCCAGCAGATTGGTTTGATCGGCAATTTCCTTGATCACCTGGATAATCCCGCTGATTTCTTGCGAGCGCCGATTCAAACCGTCCAGCAAGCCCGCCAATGATTCGACTTCGCTGGCGGATTTGCCCACTTCGTTGGCCACTTCCCGCACGGTCGCCGCCGATTCGCCGGACAAGGCGCCGGTATGCGTGACCAGTTCGTCGGCGTCGCGCGCGCTATCGGCGATATGGCTGATGCTGACGGTGATTTCTTCAATCGTGGCGGCGTTGGCGGCGGCCAGATCCGACAATTGTTTGGAATCTGCGGCCAATTCGCGCAGCACACCATTAATATCCGTCACGCCCGCGGTCAGCCGATCGCTTTCTTTCTGGATATCGCCAAACATCTGGCGCAATTGATCGGTAAAGCGATTAAAAGCCTGGGCGGTTTGCGCGATTTCGTCTTTGCCATGCACTTCAATCTTGCGGGTCAAATCGCCGCCACCTTGCGCGATCTCCTGCATGCCGTCGCGCACTTTGCGCAAGCCCGCCAACAAATTGCCGATCAGCGCACCTGCAATGGGCAACACCAGCACCAGCACCACGATCATTGCACCAATACTCAGCAGCAGCATCTGGTCGAGCGGGGCCAGGGCCTGGCCTTTATCAATGACCAGGCCAAGGCCAGATCAGAGCCTTCCACCGGCTGCAGATAAAGATATTTGCTTTTGCCACCGATATTGATTTCGTGGATCTGCCATCGGCCAGCGCGGTCGCTTTGATTTGCGCCAGATCGGGCTGACGTCGGCCAGGGTTTTCTGGATCAATGCGGTATCGCGATGCGCCAGAATCTGGCCATTCATATCCAGCAAAAAAAGGCATACCCTTCGCCGCCCAGTTTGATATTCAACACGTCTTTGACCACGGCGCTTAAATACACGTCGCCCGCGACTATGCCTTTAAGCGTGCCGCCGCTTTTTGACCGGGGCGGCAAAAGAAATGATCAATTGTTTGGTCGATGCATCGATATAGGCGCGGTGCGGATCAGTTTGTCAGCCGCCAAAGCATCCTTATACCAGGGCCGTACCGTCGGGTCATAGCCCGGCGGCAAATCCAGGTTATGACCCTGGATCATTTTTTTTATCGGGCGTGCCGATATAGATCGAATCGTAGGTGGAGCTTTTTTTCGGATTGGGTCAGGATCGGCGTCATATCGCCGGTGGCGGTCGCCAGGGTCTCCTGCACCCCCGCCAATACACGCTGCTTGTCTTGCAGCCAACTGCGAAGCACCACGTTGTAGCCGACTGCGGTGGCGCTCACTTCGCGGTTGATGCCCGCGATGGTTTCACTGCGCATCCGCGTATAAGCCGCTCCGGTCAGGATGGCCGTCGCCAAAGCGGTAATAACCGCCACAAAAACAATCAGTTTGGTGCGAAGAGAGTGCATAGCCCGTATCCCTGCGTTATTGCTTTGTAAGAAAACACTGTGCGCCGCGCTTGGTGAGCAGCCAACCAGGAGTCCTCCTGATTGATTGCTGGCGCGGTAACACGGTTGTTATCAAGCAATTTCCGGGCCTGTACGCGTTGAAGGTCGCGCAATGGGGGATAAAATGCTGACTATTAATGTAATAAATTGAACGGGCGTACGGAATGGGCAGCGGGCGGCGGCGCCAGCCTTGTGCTGATCACGCTTTAAAATTTCCGGAACAATATTGGCAATGCGGATTAATGATCGCGCATATGCAATGCCGTTTTGCGATGCAAGTTCCAGCCAGGCCGGATTGGATACAGGGTCGCTTGACTTGAACAAATCATTAAATAGATTAAATGAACGGCAATGCGCTGCAGGAGACGATCATGGCCAAGGCAAAGGCAACCCAAACGCG
>BBFD01000177.1 GCA_001313065.1 Silvimonas sp. JCM 19000 | reverse complement strand
CCTTGCTGACGGCACCGAAGTCCAGACCAGCGTGCCGCTGCAGGCCGCGCGGCGCGATGCCAGACTGGTGGCCGGGGTGCGGGCCGAATCGTTGCTACTGGATGATGCATCGCCTGTGCGCGGCCGTGCTGATGTCATTGAGCGACTGGGTGAACGCACCCTGGTCTATGTGACGCTCAATAACGGCCACAGCGTGGTGGCGCAAGCGCATCGCGAATCACCGGTAGCCAGTGGTGATCTGGTCGGTCTGCGCTTTGAGCCTGAGCATGTCCATTTATTTGATGAAGCCGGGCGCGCCTGGCATGCCGCCTGAGGCCACCGCGATGACCACAACCTTGTCCGCGCTTCCCGCCGCCACGCGTAAATCCAGTCTGCCCCAGGTAAGAGGCGTGCAGCACTGGAGTAACGCCTTGTTTGTGCTGCCCTTTGTCCTGGTTTATGTGGCGCTGCTGGTGGTGCCGGTGGTGACTGGTTTGTGGCTGAGCCTGAACGATGTGGATGTGCTGTCTGGCGACCGTAATTTTATCGGGCTCGCCAATTTTGCCCGGCTGTGGCACGACGATATTTTCCGCGGTGCCATCCGCAACACCTTTCTGTTTGTGCTGATGACCACGCCCGCCTTTGTGGCGTTGGGGCTGGCGCTGGCGCTGGCACTCAATCGGCAGGATCGCATCGGTACGGCGCTGCGCACGATTTTCTTCGGCTCGTCGGTGCTGTCGGTAACCATCGTCACCCTGGTCTGGCGTCTGGTCTTTATGACCGATAAAGGTCTGCTGGCCAATGTGATGCACGGGCTGGGCCTGGCCAGCATCAATCCGCTGACCAGCAGCGCGCTGGCCTTGCCGGCCATAGCTTTGGTCACGGTGTGGTGGATTATTGGCTTGCCGATGATGTTGTTTCTGGCCGCGTTGCAGCAGATCCCCGAAGAAATCTACGAAGCCGCCGCCATGGACAACGCCGGGCGCTGGCGTACGTTCTGGTCCATCACCTTGCCGTCACTGCGCAAGACCGTGGCGCTGGTCGCGATCATCGAAGTCATCCTGCAATTCCAGTTGTTTGGCCAGGCGCAATTGATGACCAATGGCGGCCCCAACAATAGCTCGCGTCCGCTGGTGCAATTTATTTATGAGGCGGGCTTCCAGCAGTGGGCGCTGGGCTACAGCGCGGCGGCGGCACAAGTGTTGTTTGGCCTGATGTTGATCGGCGTGGCCATCCAGATGTGGATCAGCAAACGCGGCCAGGCCCGCTCCGGAGACCCGTCATGAGCATTCATCAACACGCTGGCCGCCGTCTGGGCGACCGCATGATCCTGGCTGCGGTCATTATTCTGGCGTTGGTGTGGATTGCGCCGCTGGCCTGGGTATTTGCGCTGTCGTTCAAGCCCAACGCTTTTCTGGCGCAACACACAGACGTCATCCTCGGGGCGCCGTACACGCTCAAAAAAACTACACCGACATTCTGGGCACCTCGTCGGTGTTCCGCTGGATTGCCAACAGTTGCATTGTCTCGATCACGCAGACCGTGCTGACGCTGGTGTTGTGCTCGCTGGCCGGTTATGGCTTTGCCCGCACGGCATTCCCGGGACAGAAAGCCTTGTACGTGTTTGTGCTGGCCGGTTTAGCGGTACCGGAACAAGCGGTGGTTATCCCCTTGCATCGTTTGTTTGCCGACCTCGATTTGCACAACACCTACAGCGGGCTGATCCTGCCGCGCCTGGCTGCGCCATTCGGGGTGTTTTTTTGATGACGCAGTATTTCAAAGCCATCCCCAAAGACATCGAAGAAGCCGCGCTGCTGGACAGCACCCCGCGCTGGAAGATCTTTTTGCGCATCGTGTTGCCGCTGTCGGTACCGGCGCAGGCCACGCTGGGCATCTTCACCTTTCTGACCGCGTGGAACGATTATCTGTGGCCGCTGATTTCGGCCTCCAAACCCGATATGTACACGCTCACGCTGGGACTGGCCGCCACGCAAAGTAACTTCGCCCAGTCCGAAGGCATAGGCTATCTGATGGCGCAGGCCGTGTTTGCCGGTTTGCCGATTTTTTGTCATCTACCTGTTTTTCCAGAAGCACATCGTTTCTGCGGTGGCGGGTACCACCGTGCGCTAGCCGTGGTGCGGCTGGGCCGCGCTGCGTTCATATCATCAGGAGACAACAACAATGCAAGCCGGTATGACGACTCGATCTGTGTTGGCTTTGTGTCTGGGCGCTGCGCTCGGCACCGGCCATGCCGCCACCGAAATCACGCTCGCCCGCTTTTTTTTGGCGCCTGCGAAGCGGACTACGGCAAAGTGGCCGATGTCAGCAAAGCCACGGGCGAATGCGGCACGATTACCAGTCTGGTTAATCAGTACAACGCAACCAATAAAGACGGCGTGGTGGTCAAGGCCGAAGTGGCGGAGTGGGGCCCGTATTACGATCAACTGACTTCCCGCATCGTGGCGCATAACGTACCCACCATTGCGGTCATGCATCAGTCGGTGCTGGGCGATTTTGTCAGTCGCAAACTGGTCGAGCCGCTGGACGATGGTTTCAAGAGCGTGGGCATCAACACCGCGGACTTTACGCCGCACGCCAAACGCGGCGTGATCATCGGTGGCAAGACTTACGCGCTGCCGTTCGATACCTGGTCGTGGCTGTGGCATATCAATGTTAATTACTTCAAGAAAGCGGGCCTGACCACGCCGGATGGCCAGCCCATCCTGCCCCGGTCGCCCGACGAATTGCTGGCGCAGGCCAAAAAAGATCAAGGACGCCACCGGCAAGCCGTATTTCTCCTGGACCACCACCAACGAAACCGCCGCGCCCACGCGGACCTTCTTGACGCTGATGTATCAGCAGAATGCGCAAGTGTTTAGCGCGGACGGTCGCAAGATCAGCGTACACACGCCTGCCGCCACCAACGCGCTCACGTTGATGAACAAACTGTGGACCGAAGGCTATATCAAGAAAGGCCTCGATTACGGCGCCACGCAGCAGGCTTTCACCGGGGGCGATGTGGCAGTCGACGTGGTCGGCAACTGGACCATCGATGACTTCATGACCGCCGCGGCCAAGCCGGATTCGCCGTTGCATGGCGGTTACGACGTGGTTCCGTTTGCCAATCTGTATGGCAAGAAGGCCATCTTTGCCGATGGGCATAGCTGGGTACTGATCAAGGGGGGCACGCACAACGAGGCCGAGAAAAAAGGCCGCGCTGAGCTTCCTCAAATTCTTGTGGGACCACGATTACGACTGGTCACGCACCGGCCATTTGCCCGCCAATAACAAGGTGGTGCAAAGCGCGCAATACCAGGCGCTGCCGTTCCGCAAAAAACATTCTTGAGATCACGCAGATCGGCATGACCACGCCAAACAATGTGCCGCGCCAGCGTGCCATCGAAGCCATTATCGGTGAAGAAATCTCCAGCATGATGCTGTCAGGCAAAGCGATTCCGGCAGTCGAGGACGCAATCGAAAGTCGCGTTAATACCTTGCTCGCCGGCGTGCATTAAGCCGCATCCTACCTTACCCGGGCGTGGCCTCGCGGGGCCACCGCCACCCCTTTCTGGACTTTTTTTGCAGGAACGTTCGCCATGATCAGTTCGCGCCTCATCGTCGACCGCGATTTCGCCATTGCCGACCTCGACCGCCGCTTGTTTGGCACTTTTGTCGAACATATGGGCCGGTGCGTCTACACCGGCATTTATGAACCCGGCCATCCCAGCGCCGACGAAGACGCTTTCGCCAGGACGTGCTGGATCTGACGCGTGAACTCGGCCCGACCATCGTGCGTTATCCGGGCGGCAATTTCATGTCGGGCTACAACTGGGAAGACGGCGTTGGCCCAAAAGATCAGCGCCCGGTACGGCTGGATCTGGCGTGGTATTCCACCGAGACCAATCAGTTTGGCACCAATGAATTTATGCGCTGGGCCAACAAGGCGGGCGTCGAGCCCATGTTTGGCGTTAACCTGGGCACGCGCGGCCCGGATGAAGCGCGCCATTTTGTCGAATATTGCAATCACCCGGGCGGCACCGCGCTCAGCGATTTACGCCGCGAGCACGGCGTGGAAAAAACCGCACGACATCAAGTTCTGGTGCCTCGGCAATGAAATGGATGGCCCTTGGCAAATCTGCCGCAAAACGCCGCAGGAATATGGGCGCATCGCGCTGGAGACGGCCAAAGTCATGCGCCAGGTCGATCCGACCATTACCCTGGCGGCGTGCGGTTCTTCGCAATGGGATATGCCGACTTATGGCGAGTGGGAACACACGGTGCTCGACCATTGTTTTGATGAGGTCGACTTCATCTCTTTGCATACCTATTTCACCAATCGCTACGATTCGACCGAAGAATTTTTTTTGGCAATATCGAGCAGACCGATCAATTCATCAAAGAAATCGTGGCCGTGGCCGATGGTGTGGCGGCGCGCAAACACTCGCGCAAACGCATCATGCTGTCGTTTGATGAATGGAATGTCTGGTACAAGGCGCGCAGCATCGATGATTTGCGCAAGCCGGGTTGGCCGCAGGCGCCGCGTTTGATTGAAGAGGTTTATAACTTTGAAGACGCGCTGGTGAATGGCGGTGCGCTTATCGTGATGATGAATAATTGCGATCGGGTAAAAAAACCGCCTGCCTGGCGCAACTGGTCAATGTGATAGGCCCGATCATGACCGAACCGGGCGGCGCAGCGTGGCGCCAGACCATCTTTTATCCATTTGCCCAGCCTCGCAATTTGCTCATGGCCGGGTGCTGCGCCCGGTTATCGATTCGCCGTCGTATAGCGCCAAATCATTTGCCGAGATTCCCTATCTCTGCGCCAGCGTAGTGGACGACGAAAGCACGGGTCAGAGCGTGATCTTTGCGCTGAATCGCCATCTGACGGATGAAATGGAATTGCGCATTGAATTGCGCGGCCTTGGACGCGAACGCCAGATTGTCCAGGCGCTGGAATTGCATCACACCAATATGAAGGCGACCAATACGCGCGAAGCGCCGGACACCGTGGCCCCCGGCCATAACGACCAGGTGCGCGCGGATGGTGAAACCATCATCGCCAGGCTGAAACCGCTCATGGAATGTCATCGTGACCCAAGCCAGCGACCGCCGCGGCCAAGGCAATAGTGAAACCCGTTAGTTCAGCGCCGCGGTGGCGTGATGAGCGGGGAGGCCAGCCAGGTGTTTGAACGCGAACCACTGGTAGGGACCATGAGCGCACAGGTCGCGCGCATCCTCGGTATGCGCGTGGTCAGCGGCGAATTCCGGCCGGGAGATCTGCTGCCGATCGAACCGGAACTGTGTGCGGCCTACGGTGTAAGCCGCACCACCATCCGCGAGGCGATCAAGCATCTGGCAGGCAAGCGCCTGCTGGAAGTCTCGCCCAAGATCGGCACGCGGGTGTTGCCGTTTACCGACTGGAATCTGCTGGACCGGGATGTGCTGGCGTGGCGGCTGGAAGCGCAATTTGATCGCGCCATCGTCGAGGATATTTTCGAGATGCGCCTGTGCTTTGAGCCGCGCGCCAGCCAACTGGCGGCCCTGCACGGCACCGATGAGGATTTGCGCCAGATAGGCCGCCGCTATGCCGAGCTGGCTAACGCAGGCAGCGATGTGCGCATGGCAGCACAGGCAGATCTGGATTTTCATCTGGCCATCATCAATGCCTCGCGCAATGGCATGTTTATTACCATAGGCGGGGCCATCAAGGCGGCACTGCGCGTGTCATCCGGCATGCTGCACCGGCACGGCTCCAATCCCGGCGAAGATCTGATGTATTACGCCGCGGTGCAAGAAGCCATTGCTGCGCGCGCAGTGCCCGCAGCGGGCGCGGCCATGACCACGCTGCTGCAGGTGTCACACGCCAGGGTGTTGCCGCTGGCGGTGATCGGCGACCCGGACGGCGGCCGGAATATCACTGGATAAACGTGCCGATGCGCTTTAAATGGCCGAGGTTGAACCAGACCAGAAAGCTTTGCCAACCACATACTTGTCAGGCACAAAACCGAAGTAACGGCCGTCGCCCGAATGGTCGCGGTTATCGCCCATCATGAAGTAATTGCCTCGGGCACCTTGCAGGTAAATGCATTGGTGTCGTACTGACAATTTTCGCGATAGGGAAAGTCTTCCACGGCGGCCAGGTTAACTGCAGGCGGATTATCGATGGCCTGCAGCGTGTTATATAAATGCTCGCCGTGTTTCTCGGCGAATTGCATATTACGCACCGACATATTGTCGCCTTCCAGATAGTCGTGCTCTCCGGCGGGCTGGGTCGGCAACGGCGCGCCATTAATATAGAGCTGCTTGTTGCGGTATTCGACGGTATCGCCCGGTACCCCGATCACACGTTTGATCAGATTGATTTCGGGCTTGTCCGGATGGTTGAACACCATCACATCGCCATGCTGTGGACTGCCCATATGCAGGAACACCTTGTTCAGCACCGGCACGCGCAAACCGTAGGTAAATTTATTCACCAGAATAAAATCGCCGACCACCAGCCCGGCCGCATCGAAGAAGAGGGAATTTGATACGGCTCCACCACAAACGCCCGTAACACAAATACCACCAGCAACACCGGAAAAAAAACCGCGGCCATATTCCGCCCAATCCGGGCGCGGGTGGGCCGGGCGTTTGCTGATGACCCATTTATCCACCGCCCAGATCACGCCGGTGCCCAACAGAAAGATCAGCATGGCGGCGCTGATCGACATCCACTGCACCAGCAATATAAACAGACCAATGATGCCGGCCAGATAGCCGTATTGCACCAGTTGCGGTGCTTCGCTGCCTTCACGCGGCTGACGATTTCCGCTTACCACCAGGATCGGTGCCGCAATTAGCGCAACGATGCCTACCAGGAGCCAATTCATGCCTGACCTCAATTGTTATTTATTAGATGCATTGCGCATGCCGAGCCCGGCTGTAATCACACAATGCGACGGTGCCTGGCTATCGAGTCCATCCAGCGCGGATCGGTTCCCCGGCACCGGGGTATGCCTTTATAAAAGCTGAGGCGGCGCTGCGCAAGACGTGACTAATTACTGGCACCGCGCTTGCGGCGGACCGAAGGGACGCAAGCAGCAATAATTGCGCGCTGGCAGAGGTGGGCCACTGTCACGGGCATGAAACAACCATGAGCAGGGGTTGGCATGGCGGGGCGCCGGGCGTCTAGAATGCTGTCGCATTGGCGGTTCCCTATTACCGCAGCGCAATCTTGAGCAGGAAGCACTCATCAGATGCTGATCCGACCTTTGCAAGCGCATGACCACGCGGCGTGGCTCACGCAGTGGCAAAGCTACTGCGATTTCTATTCTGCGGCGTTGGCGCCCGAGGCGCGCAGCGCTACCTGGCATCGCATCATGCAGCCTGATTCCACCATTCATGCATCGGCGCCTTTAATGACTTGGGCGAGTTGCTTGGCTTCTGTCATTACGTCTGCCATCCGCATACGTGGAGCGAACGCACTATCGCCTATCTGGAAGACCTGTTTGTGGCGCCGTCCGGACGAAGGCTGGGCGTGGCCACGGCTTTGATCGAGCATCTCAAGTCACTGGCGCAGGCTCAAGGCTGGCGCCGCATTTACTGGATCACCGATACCGACAATGCCGCAGCGCGCGCCGTTTACGACAAACTGGCCACCCGGACTGATCATGTGCGCTACGAAATCGCCCTGGCCTGATCCCACACATATATATAAGAAAGCAATTGACCATGGCTGAACTCGATCAACTGGTGTCTACGCTCAAGCGCCATCTTAAAAGCCAGGGCTATACCTATCGCCGCCTGGGCGAGGTGCTCAAGCTGTCTGAGCCCAGCGTCAAACGCATGTTCGCATCGCGCCGTATGGGCGTGGACCGGTTAATCGAGATAAGTAACCTGCTCGGTTTTACTTTGGCCGAGTTGGCGCAAGAAGCGGTGGTGGGGGAAAACCAGTTACAACTGTTAAGCGAAGCGCAAGAACGCGAGCTGGTTTCCGAGATTCCGCTGCTGCTGGTGGCGGTGTGTGCGCTCAATCATTGGGAAATGGCCGACATCGTCCATGTGTATCAAATGAGCGAGCACGAATGCATACGCCTGCTGGTGCGACTGGACCGGCTGCGCCTGATTCATTTTCTGCCGGGCAACCGGATCCGCTTGAATGTGACGCGCAACTTCGACTGGCTGCCAGATGGTCCGATCCGCAGTTTCTTCCGCCAGAAAGGATTGCCCGATTTTCTGCGTGGCGATTTTGCCGGGGCCGATGAAGTGCTGGCGTTCTCGCATGGCATGTTGTCGGCAGATGCGCTGACGCGTATGCACGCCGAAATCCGCAAACTGCGCCAGCGCTTTGCCGAGTTGCACCAGGAAAGTCTGGAAACACCGCTGGCTAGAAGGCAGGGCACCGGTCTTTTTGTTGGCAATGCGGGGGTGGGAACTGGCTGCTTTTGGCAATTTGCGCCGAACTGCTACTTAGAAAACACCCGGCAAAGGCAGGGCATGTAGGACGAAGCGAAAATAATTGTAGGAAAATTCTCTTTATTTTTTTAGTGGCTTACTGTTTTGGCTGAAATTTGTTTGCAACCAGGTGTTGACGCTCCTGCGGCCGAGCCGTATATTTCGCCTCCCTGCTGCAGCAAACACAGCGAAACGCAGAGACAGCGGCACCGAGCCGATGTCAGTAAATACCT
>BBFD01000176.1 GCA_001313065.1 Silvimonas sp. JCM 19000 | reverse complement strand
CGGACCCGTCCCGGGCAAGGCCAGCCGGTTTTTTGCATCAGTAACCGGTGACTGCGGCGGCGCCGGGCGCTGCCAGCAGATTGGCCAGCAAGCTGGACGTGCCAAAGCGGAAATGCTCCGGGGTGACCCACGCCGGGCCCAGCGTGTCAGCCGCCAGTTGCAGATAAACCTCAGCCTCGGCCTGGTTGCGCACGCCGCCCGCTGCCTTGAAACCGCAGTTGCGGTTGCGTTCGGCAATCACCTGCAGCATCACGGCCGCCGCCTCGGGCGTGGCATTCAGCGGCACTTTGCCGGTGGAGGTCTTGATAAAGTTGGCACCGGCGTCAATGGCGATGGCGCTGGCCAGGCGGATCAGGGCGTCAGTGCGCAATTCACCACTTTCGATAATCACTTTGAGCGGGCGCTCGCCGCAGGCGCGTTTGCAGGTGCTGACCAGTTGTGTCGCCACAGCGTGATCGCCCGCCTGCAAGGCGCGCCACGGCAGTACCACATCGACTTCATCCGCCCCCAACGCAATCGCCGCAGCGGTCTGGCGTTCGGCTGCCGCCACATCAGCCCCGCCCTGCGGAAAGTTGGTCACCGTGGCGATGCGGACCTGGGACAGACCCAATGCGTCCAGCTTCTGGCGCGCGCCCTGGATAAATTGCGGATAAATGCATAAAGCGGCGGGGGGGCCGAGGGGGGTGTCAGCTTGCTGGCAGAGCTGGTCTATGCTGGCGGCGCTGTCGTCGTCGCGCAGCGAGGTCAGATCCATCAGCGCGATGATGCGTGCGATCGCGGGGGTGTTCAGCGTGGACATGCGGCATTCCTGGAAAAATGGGGACGGTGGTTACAGCGGCGCGGACCAGTGGGTGGCCCCGTGGGCGAAGAAGCCGCGGATCAAGCGCATAAAGTCCTCGGCCGCCAGCGCTGCGCAGCGCAAGGTTTGCTCATGCGACAACGGCGTATCCGACAAACCTTCGGCCAGATTGGTAATGGCTGACACCGCCAGCACCTTGAGCCGCAGTGCCGTGCCGCCAGCACTTCGGGCACGATGGACATGCCGACCACATCACAACCAAGCATCTGCATCATGCGGATTTCGGCCGCGGTCTCGAAATTGGGGCCGGTATAGGCGGCGAATACACCCTGGGCCAGCTTGATGCCGAGCTGTTCTGCACCGTGTGCAGTTGCTGCCGCAAATCGGCATCGTAGGCATTGGCCAGGCTAAAAAAAGCGCGGGCCAAAGCGATCGTCATTCGGGCCCACCAAGGGCGATTCCGGCATGAAGTTGATATGGTCGGTCAGCGCCACCAGCCGTCCCGGCGCGACTTCTTTGCGCAAGGAGCCCGCCGCATTGGTCGCCAGCATCAGCTCGCAACCCAGCAGCTTGAAAGTCCGCACGGCGGAAGCCATCACCTGCATACCCCGACCCTCATAAAAAAAATGCCCGCGGCCCTTCATGCATAACACCGGCACGCTTCCAGATAGCCCGCCACCAGTTGCCCGGCGTGGCCTACCACGCCGCTGACCGGAAAACCCGGTAGATCGGCGTAATCAATCGCGACCGCATCGCGCATCTCATCGGCCAGCGCCCCCAGGCCCGAGCGAGGATCAGCCCGCGCGCGGCGCAAAGCCGGGGACGCGTAGGCGGATGATTTCTGCCGCGGTAAAGGCGGAATATTCGGTATGTACGGTGTGGTTTGACATGCGACGCATCCTGCTAAGCGGAAAAGATGGTCGCCATCGTGGTCTGGATCAATAGTTGGGTCCAATACAATTACCGGCCTGATTTATAGGGATACGCGTATAAATGGGGCGACCTCATTCGTGGTGACACGCTATGCAAACCCGACGTAGTGACCGGCTTAGCTGGATCGCATCAATTTTCGACTGCTGCATTATTTTCGCGTGGTGGCGGAAGAGCTTAGCTTCAGTCGCGCGGCGCAGCGCCTGCATATGTCGCAGCCGCCGCTCAGCCTGCATGTCAAAGAACTCGAAGCGGCGCTCGACACGCAGTTGTTTGTGCGCACCACGCGCTCGGTCGAGCTGACCCCCGCCGGGCGTGCGTTGCTGCGCGAAGTGAACAAGCTGTTGGATATGACAGCGCATTCGCTGCAGCAGGTGCGCCAACTTGGGCGTGGCAAAGCAGGGCATATGGTGATCGGCGCGGTGGGCACGGCAATGTGGGGCGCGCTGCTGCCGGCCTTGCAGCGGTTTGCTCAGCAAGTGCCGGAAGCGACGTGGGCGCTGACCGAACTGGCACCAGCGCAGCAAATCGACGCCTTGCAACACCACCGGATTGATCTGGGCATCTGGCGCGAGGCGCAAGGCAATCTGCCGCCGGGCATGGCTTGCCAGTTGCTTGGGCGCGAACGCATTGTGCTGGCGGTGGCGCTGCAACATCGGCTGGCAGGCAGCGAACCCGTCGCGCTGGAAAGCCTGGTGGCAGAGGAATTTGTCTTGCTGCCGCCACATGGCGCCAGTCTTGGGGCCTGGTTGGCGCATGCCTGTCGCGAGGCCGGCTACACCCCTCAGATCAGCCATCAAGTGAGTGAGCCGCAAACCGCACTGGCGCTGGTTGCGGGCGGCTTTGGCATTACGCTGTTGCCCGAATGCTGCGCCCGCATCAGCTGGCCCGGCGTCTGCTTTGTCGAACTGGCAACCCCGCTGTCGGCCGACCTCTACGCGGTATACCAGCCGCATGTGATTACGCCGGTGGTGCAGGCCTTTCTGGCCTCGTTGTCGCCGTAGCCTGGGCCGGATGGGCGGCTGCAATCGGTTCCGACCAGCAGCCGCGGTGCGGATCACATAGAATTGCGGCCTGCCTGTTAAAAATCATCACACCATGAAAGCCATGATCCTGGCGGCGGGACGCGGTGAGCGTCTGCGCCCTTACACCGATACTTGTCCCAAGCCGCTGCTCGAAGTAGGCGGCAAGCCGCTGATCGTCTGGCATATCGAGCGTCTGGCCACAGCAGGCGTGCGCGATATCGTCATCAATCATGCCTGGCTGGGCGAGCAATACGCCACCCGCCTCGGCGACGGTTCGGCCTGGGGCGTGCGGCTGCAATATTCGGCCGAGCCCCGCGCGCTGGAAACCGCCGGCGGCATCGCGCAGGCCTTGCCTTTGCTGGGCAGCAGCCCGTTTCTGTTGTTGTCGGGCGATGTGTTTACCCAGTTTGATTACGCGCATCTGGTGCGCGAGGCGGTGCAGTTCATCACTACGCCGCAACGGCTGGCGCATCTGGTGATGGTGCCTAATCCGCCGTATCACCCCAATGGCGACTTTGCCTGGATGGGCAGAGCGGTTTGATCGTGCCCGATTCGAGCGCGCCCCGGCTGTGCTATGCCAGCATCGGTATTTGCCACCCGCGCATCGTGGCCGGGGTGACGCCGGGCAGCGAGGCTAAACTTGGCCCCTTATTAATAGAAGCCGCGCGCGCCGGTCGCGTCAGCGGTGAACGCTATGACGGCGGCTGGGTCAATGTCGGTACGCCCGATGATCTGGCTCAGGCCGATGCGCTGGCGCGGTCGCCGCAGTGGCCGGCTTGAGCGCGCCCAGGTTCACGCTGGCTGCGCCAACGTGTTTGCGGCCACCAAAGCGCGGTTTTTTTGCATGGGGCAGGGCTTGCTAAAGCGATTCAGCTTGGCGATCGCTAGCCCTGCAAGCCAGAACGCACCAAAACGCGGCAAATTACGCGAGTTACGTCCCCCGAATTGATATTTGTTAAGCAACCTGTCTAGTACGGGTTGTCCGCAAGGGGCTGACTCGGGGATAATGCCCGTCGACTGTCTGGATGCGGCTGTACCGCATCGTCTCCTTTTCCCCCCTGATTCGAGAGGATTATTTATGGCAACGCGTGCCGATCTCGCCAATGCTATCCGCGCCCTGGCGATGGATTCTGTTCAGAAAGCCAACTCCGGCCACCCCGGCATGCCGATGGGTATGGCCGAAATTGCGGTGGCATTGTGGGGCGAAGGCAACCACCGCCACAATCCGCTGAACCCGAACTGGGTTAACCGCGACCGTTTCGTACTGTCCAACGGCCACGGCTCGATGCTGCAATACGCTCTGCTGCATCTCACCGGCTACAACCTGCCGATTGATCAGCTCAAGCAATTCCGCCAACTGCACAGCCAGACTCCGGGCCACCCGGAATACGGTTACACCGAAGGCATCGAAACCACCACCGGCCCGCTGGGCCAGGGTATCGCCAATGGCGTGGGTTTCGCGCTGGCTGAAAAAACTGATGGCGCGTGAATTCAACCGCCCTGATTTCTCCATCGTTGACCATCACACCTACGTGTTCATGGGCGACGGTTGCATGATGGAAGGCGTGAGCACGAAGCGTGTGCGCTGGCCGCCACCTGGGGCCTGAACAAACTGATCGCGTTCTGGGATGACAACAACATCTCCATCGACGGTCACACCGACAAGTGGTTCTCCGAAGACATCCCGGGCCGCTTTGAAGCCTACGGCTGGAAGGTCATTCGCCCGATCGATGGCCACAATGTCGACGCCGTACTGGCCGCCATTGCTGAAGCCAAGGCGGAAACCCAACGCCCGACGCTGATCTGCTGCAAGACCATCATTGGCAAGGGTTCGCCCAACAAAGCCAACAGCCACGACAGCCACGGCTCCGCCCTGGGCGACGCTGAAATCGCCGCTACCCGCGCTGCCATCGGCTGGAACCACCCGCCGTTCGAAATCCCGGCCGATGTGTACGCCGGTTGGGACAAGAAAGAAGCGGGCGCCAAGTGGGAAGCCGACTGGAACAAGCTGTACGAAGCTACGCCGCCAAGTTCCCGGAACTGGCTGCAGAATTCGAACGCCGCAACAGCCGCACCCTGCCGAGCAACTGGGAACACGTGGTGAAGGCTGCGATTGCCGAAGCCAACGAAAAAAAAGCGGAAACCATCGCCACTCGTAAAGCTTCGCAAAACGCGCTGAACGCCTATGCGCCGGCCCTGCCGGAATTCCTGGGCGGCTCCGCCGACTTGACCAGCTCCAACCTGACCAACGTCAAGACCAGCGTTACGCTGACCCGCGAAGAAGACAACAGCCTGTCGGGCAACTACATCAGCTACGGCGTGCGCGAGTTCGGCATGGCCGCCATCATGAACGGTATCCTGCTGCACGGCGGTCTGCGTCCGTACGGCGCTACCTTCCTGATGTTCAGCGAATACGCACGCAACGCGCTGCGTATGGCTGCGCTGATGAAGATTCCGCAACTGTTCGTGTTTACCCATGATTCGATCGGCGTAGGCGAAGACGGCCCGACCCACCAACCGGTGGAACAGACCGCAACGCTGCGCTACATCCCCAACATGAACGTATGGCGTCCGGCCGACACCGTCGAAAGCATGGTGGCATGGGCTCACGCAATCGAGCAGAAAGAAACCCCGTCGACCCTGATCTTCACGCGTCAGAACCTGCAATTCCAGTCGCGCAGCGAAGCCCAGATCGCCAACATCTACCGCGGCGGCTACATCCTGCGTGATGCCAACGATCCGAAGGTGGTGATTATCGCTACCGGTTCCGAGCTGGATCTGGCGGTTAAAGCCTATGACACGCTGACCAGCGAAGGCATTGCTGCTCGCGTGGTGTCGATGCCGTCGACCAACGTGTTCGACAAGCAAACTGACGCCTACAAGCTCAGCGTGCTGCCGGCGGGTGTGCCGCGTCTGGCCATCGAAGTGGGTATCACCGACTTCTGGCGCAAGTACGTGGGCCTGGAAGGCGACGTGCTGGGTCTGGACCGCTTCGGCGAATCCGCTCCGGCGCCGCAACTGTTCAAGCTGTTTGGCTTTACCCCGGAAAACGTGGTGGCCAAGGCCAAGGCACTGATCAAGTAATTGTTGATTGTGCGGTTATGAAAAAAAGGCGCCTGCGGGCGCCTTTTTTTATTGAAAGCGCGCCAGGGCGGTTCTGCGCTGCGTGTTTTGCGTTAGAACAAGTACCGGCATGGCCGGTCAAGACGCCCGCGCTGACGTACTGTTAAAATCCGCGTCTCTTGTTGTTCAGAATATTCTCAGGCAGCCCAACCATGCTCACGCTCTCCATCAATGGCCAACCGCGCCAGTTTGCCACCCCTTTGTCGGTGGCTGATCTGGTGCAACAGCTTGATCTGCTGGGCAAACGCGTCGCGATCGAGCGCAATGGCGACATCGTGCCGCGCAGCACCTTTGCCAGCACCGCGCTGGCCGAGGGCGATCAGCTTGAAATCGTGGTTGCGGTCGGAGGCGGCTGATTCAGCCCCGCCCCGCTGCGCCGAACTTTCTTTTTTCTGTCTCACCGAGGTTGCGTCATGTCCGATGTGTTCACGATAGCCGGTCAGTCCTTTTCGTCGCGTTTGCTGGTGGGGACCGGCAAATACAAAGACTTTACCCAGACGCGCGAGGCCATTGAGGCCAGCGGCGCTGACATCGTGACGGTGGCCATCCGCCGCGTAAACATCGGCCAGAACCCCAACGAGCCGTCCTTGCTCGATGCCGTGCCGCCGTCGCGTTTTACCTATCTGCCCAACACCGCCGGCTGCTATAGCGCCGACGATGCCGTACGTACGCTGCGCCTGGCGCGTGAGCTGCTGGATGGGCACAAACTGGTCAAGCTTGAAGTACTGGGCGATGCCACCACGCTGTATCCCAACGTGCGCGAAACGTTGAAAGCGGCCGAAACGCTGGTCAAGGATGGCTTTGACGTCATGGTCTATACCTCGGATGACCCCATCATCGCCAAAGAGCTGGAACAGATTGGCTGCGTGGCGGTGATGCCGCTGGCGTCGCTGATCGGCTCGGGCATGGGCATTCTCAATCCGTGGAATCTGCGTCTGATTATCGAGAACGCCAAAGTGCCAGTACTGGTGGATGCGGGTGTCGGCACCGCCAGCGATGCGGCCATCGCCATGGAACTGGGCTGCGACGGCATTCTGATGAATACCGCCATCGCTGCCGCCAAAGACCCGGTGCGCATGGCGCGGGCGATGAAACTGGCAGTAGAAGCCGGCCGTGAATCGTTCCTGGCTGGCCGCATGCCACGCAAACTGTATAGTGCTGATCCGTCCAGCCCGGTCAGTGGTCTGATCGGCGCAAAATAAAAAAACCGCCGTTGTGCTTTGTAAACCGGCCACCGTTCGCGGTGGCTTTTGAGATTTGGCTTTCGAGATCTTTATGGATAATCCGCATTACATGCGCCGCATCCGCAGCTTTGTGCTGCGCCAGGGCCATCTTTCCACCGGCCAGGAACGCGCGCTGACTGAATTTGGGCCGCGCTTTGTGATTCCGTATGCGCCGCAAGCGCTGGAGCTGGACGCCGCCTTTGGCCGCCACGCGCCGCGTATTCTGGAAATCGGCTTTGGCATGGGCCAGGCCACCGCCGAAATCGCCGCCGGTGCCCCCGAGACCGATTTTATTGGCTGCGAAGTCCACACCCCGGGCGTGGGCAGCTTGCTCAAGCTGATCGGCGAAATGAATCTGAGCAATATCCGCATCGTGCAGTACGATGTGGTGGACGTGCTGGAGCAGATGCTACAGCCCGGTTCGCTCGATGGCGCGCATGTGTTTTTTTCCCCGATCCGTGGCACAAAAAAAACGCCACAACAAGCGCCGCTTGATCCAGCCCGCTTTCGTCAAATTGCTGGTCAGCCGCATCAAACCGGGCGGCTATCTGCATCTGGCCACCGATTGGGAGGATTACGCCATCCAGATGCTGGAAGTACTGAGCGCAGAACCGGCCTTGCAAAACACCGCCAGCGAATACGCCGAGCGCCCCGACTATCGCCCGCTGACCAAATTTGAACAGCGCGGCATACGTTTGGGCCACGGGGTTTGGGATCTGGTATTCAAGGTTCGCTGATTCCGGCCGATATGGTTCGCAGGGGCGGCGTGTTTGTATCTGTTTTGTAATGGCACAGCACGCGCCGCCCGACCCTTATCCTGCGGAGCCGCCCGATGAATCCTCCCCGCATCACCCGCCCAAGCTTGTTGCTCGTCGCCGCACTGTCTGGCGTGCTGAGCTTGTCCGCTTGCTCGCACTTCCGCAGCAACAATGCCACCCCCGCTGCCACGGCCGCCGCCACGCCGGAAGAGCATCCGGCCCCGGTCAATGTTGAGGCAAGCAATATGCAGCCGCCCGCCGTGGTGTTGCCGTCGCGCGTCAACGCGGTCGGGTATGGCGCGCTGCCGATGATAGACGGGCTGACCAATACCCAGCGCCGCTTGCTGGCCATGCGCGCCTCCAAGCTCGACGCCTATCGCTCGCTGGCCGAAACCGTGCAGGGCATCAAGCTGAGCGGCCAGAGTTCAGTCTCGGCACTGGCGCTGACCAACGACAGCTTCCGCGCCTATGTCGAAGCCTGGCTGCGCGGCGCACGCGTGGTGTCGGTAACGCCCTTGCCCGAAGGCGGCTACGAAACCGTGCTGGAGTTGCAACTGGGCAGTGATTTCTATAAAGATGCTGCACAGGCGGAGCAAGGCCAGGCACTGGCCGCGCCCGCATTGCATGTGCAGCCGGCCATGCCCGAATCCGCGCCGGCCCCGACTAATGCTTCCGCAGTGTCCAGCGTGACCGGGGATACCCGTTTTGCCGCGAACAACTTCTATCTCTCGCAATAAACGCCAGCGCGTGCTGGCCTGCGTGCTGGGCCTGAGTCTGATGGCGGGCGTGTATGCTGCCAGCCCCACACCGACCCCGGCCGCTGCGAATAATGCGACGCCCTTGCCGCGCGTCACCGGCATTGCCCCATCGGTAGCG
>BBFD01000175.1 GCA_001313065.1 Silvimonas sp. JCM 19000 | reverse complement strand
CTGGCCCAGGCCCATCTGGAGCGCTTTCGCCGCGACGGCGACCCGCGCGATCTGGGTCAGGCCGATGCCTTGATCGAACCGTGGCTGGTGCAGCCACCGTCGCCGCCGCTGGCCTTGTTGCTGCGCGCCAGCATCCGCCAGAGCAACCACCAGTTTGATCTGGCGTTGGCCGATCTCGACCAGGTGATGCAAAGCAGCCCCGGCAATGCCGAAGCCTTGTTGATGCGCGCCAGCATCCTGCAAGTGCAAGCGCGCTACGCCGAGGCCAGGCAAAGCTGCGGCGGGCTGGTGATGCAGGATGCCGTGATCGCCGGCGTGTGCCTTGCCAATATTCTGGTGGTCAGCGGCCAGCCGCAGCAGGGCGTAGCGCTGTTGCAACGGCTGCGCCCCAGGCGCCGGATAGCCACGGCGTCAGCGCCTGGGTCTGGGCCAGCCTGGGCGAAGCCGCCAGTTGCGCGGTGATGCCCACCTGGCCGAGCAAGCTTTGCGCGCCGGGCGGGCGGCCAGTCCGGACGACGCTTATCTCAAAACCGCGTGGGCGGATTTTCTGCTCAGCCGGCAGCGCGGGGCCGAAGTGCAAACGCTGCTGGCCAGCGATACCCGCAATGACAATCTGCTGCTGCGTCTGGCGCTGGCGGAACAACAAACACACGCTGACGCCCTGGCCGGGCATATCACCGACCTGAACGCGCGCTTTGCCGCCGCTGCCGCGCGCGGCGATCGGGTGCATCTGCGCGAGGAAGCCATGTTTCGCCTCTATCTATTAAAGCAACCCGAAGCAGCGCTCAAACTGGCGCAAGCCAACTGGCAAGTGCAAAAAAGAAATGGCCGATGCGCGCATCCTGCTGGCGACTGCGCGGGCGGCACGGCAACCCGCGGCGGCTGCGGTGGCGTTGCAATGGCTAAAACAAGCGGGGTTGCCCGCATGATGCGACTTTGTCTGTTATTGCTGGCCTTGTGCTGCAGCGCCTTGGCCAGCGCGCATAAACCGAGCGACAGCTATCTGACGCTGGTGGTGGATGGCACGCAATTGCATGGGCGCTGGGATATTGCGCTGCGCGACCTGGACGTGCCGCTGCTGCTCGACGCCGATGGCGATGGCAAGCTGACCTGGGGTGAGGTGCGGCCACGCGCGGCAGACATCAGCGCTTATGCCTTTAGCCGACTGCGCTTGCAGCACGGTGCATGTCCACTCCGGCCGCAAGGCATGCAGATCGACCATCACAGCGATGGCGCCTATGCCGTGCTGCGCTTCGAAGCCCGTTGCGCCGCCGCGCCGCGACAACTGAGCATTGATTACCAGCTGTTTGCCGATATCGACACCTTGCACAAGGGCCTGGTGCAAGTGCTTGATGAAGCGCCGTCGCCACCGCGATCCTGGGCGTGGATCATGCCCAGGAAACACTGGATATCCACGGCAAACCCGCCCGGTCGATTGCGGCCGACTTTATCGCGGCGGGCTTCACCCATATCTGGCTGGGATTTGATCACGCCTTGTTCTTGTTGGCGCTGTTGCTGCCTGCGGCGTATCAGGCGCAAGGACGGCGCTGGCGGGCGGTCACGACGTTGCGGCCGGTGGCGCTGGAATTATTGCGCATCGTCACCGCGTTTACCGCCGCCCACGCCATCACCCTTACCCTGGCCAGCCTGCGTTGGGTCAGCCTGCCGTCGGCGCTGGTCGAAACCGGCATCGCCTGACCATCTTGCTGGCGGCGCTTAACAATCTGTATCCCGTCATACAAAGACGCTTGTGGTTGCTGGCTTTCGGCTTCGGTTTGATCCATGGCTTCGGCTTTGCCGGCGTGCTGGCGGATATGGCGTTGCCGCGCTGGCATCTGGTGGTGGCGCTGGGCGCATTCAATCTGGGGGTGGAAGCCGGGCAGGCGGCGTTGGTGTTGCTGCTGTTGCCAGTGTTGTATTTATATCGGCACGAGCTGTGGTTCAAACGTGTAGTGCTGTACGGCGGCTCATGCGTCGTGGCCATGTTCGCCTGCGGCTGGGCATGGCAACGTGCGGGCCTGATTGCGGCTATAACGTAGTATTTTTTTCGCAAATAAAAGCCTTCGACTTACCGGGGGCTTTTACTTGTATAAAGCAATTTTTTTTCGTTGCCGCGCGATGACTACTACATGACTGGGCCACGTTTTGTAAGCCTAAGGGTTTCTACTGATAAAAAAAAGGATGGCGCGCGGCGCGGATTCTCGATAAGGTAATTTTAATATTCGAGATTCACAGGCCCGGCACAGGGCCGCCGCAAGAGGAAGCGAGATGTCTATCCGTAATCAGATCATCGTGTTGGCCAGCCTGGTCAACGTCATTATCGCCGCGTTGGCATGGGTGCTGATCAGCAGCACCGGTGCCGGTACCGGCGCCACCGCCTTGATCGTGATCGTCGCGCTCATGCTAGCCAGCGGCCTGATCGCCGCGGGCCTGGGGCGTGTGCTTAAACCGTTGTTTCGCATGCGCGCCGAGTTTGCCCGGCTGGCCGCCAGTGGCGGCGATCTGAACCTGCGACTGGACGGTGGCAGCAGCGCCGAATTGTCCGAAATCGCCCGCGCCTTCAACGCCTTTAGCGCCGCTTTGCAAACCACCTTCCGCGAAGTTCAGCGCGATATGGAAACGCTGAGCCTCGGGCTGAAAGAACTGGGTGTGGTAACCACCCAGTTGGTCAAGGATGCGCACACGCAAAGCGATTTCTCGGCCGCGTCCGCCGCCGCAGTCGAAGAAATTACCGTCAGCATCAACCACATTGCCGACAACGCGCGCGACGTGGACGATGCCGTGACCAGCACGCAAGCCTTGTCGGATGCTAGCGCCGAATCGGTACTGCGGGTCTCGGACGAGGTCACGCAGATGGCCACGTCGATGACCGAGCTGGGCGCAACCATGGATGCGCTGGAACGCAATTCGCAAAAGATCGGCAGCATCGTCACCGTGATCAAGGACGTAGCCGGTCAGACCAATTTGTTGGCGCTTAATGCCGCCATCGAAGCGGCCCGTGCTGGTGAACAAGGCCGCGGCTTTGCCGTCGTTGCCGATGAGGTGCGCAAGCTGGCGGAGCGCACGGCCAAGGCCACCGTCGAAATCTCGCAGCTGATTGATTCGGTGGCGCTGGAAACGCGCAATGCCGTCAATACCATGGGCGCCACCAGCAGCCAGGTGCTGGGCAGTGTCGAGAAGGCCGATGCCGCTCGTGCCAGCATGCTGGAAATCAGCGATCGCATGCAGAACATGGTGCAGATTGTGCGCGGCATTGCTGATGCCACCATGGAACAGACTTCGGCCAGCACCACCATGGCGCGCTCATCCGAGCAGATCAATGTAATGAGCCAGGCTTCGGACTCCGCGCTGCAGCAGTCGCGCCGGGCGCTGGAAAGCCTTGAAAAAACGTGCCGGCGAGTTGATGCGCCATGTGGGGCGCTTCCGGTTGGAAGATATCGAGGTATTACACGGCTGGTTTGCCTCCAGCGGGGCGCGCGCCGTAGCCGAAATCAAGATGCGGCTGAATCAGCAAGGCCACCACTGGGCCGATATGCATAGCGGCAAAGATGTGCCCGGCATGCTGAAAAAAGCGCATCGAAGAAGGCAAGCTGCCGACCGCGGCCGCCTTTGGCGGGGTCAAGATCCAGAACTGGGTGGGCAAGGGCGTGTTGGCCAATCTGGACCCGGTGGCGCAAGAACAAACCTGGAATCGCATCCTGCCCGCCGTGCTGGATCGCATGATGCAGGCGGAGAATCACTATGTGGCGGTGCCGCTGGGTGTGGCGCGCGTTAACGTGTTGTGGGTGAACGCCAGCTTGCTCAAGCGGGTTGGCGTCACCCGCGCCCCGGGCACGTGGGACGAGTTCTTTAGCGTGTGCGACAAGCTGGTATCGGCCGGCATTACGCCGCTGGCGCATTCCGAAGTCAAATGGCAAGTCGCCACTTTGTTTGAAGCGTGGTGCTGGGCTTGTGCGGTGCTGAGTTCTATCTGTCGGCGTTCAGCGTCTTGACGCCAACGCCTTGGGCGGAACCCAGATGGCGCATGCGCTGGAAACCTTCCGCCGCCTCAAACGCTATTGCACGCCGGATCCGGTTGGGCGCGAATGGAACCTGGCAACCGCCGACGTCATCAACGGCCGCGCCGCCATGCAGTTGATGGGCGACTGGGTGAAGGGCGAACTGGACGAAGCGGGCAAGCAACCGGGCGTGGATTATCTGTTCTGCTGCGCCGACCTTGAATGGCGAATACAGCTTTGCTGCCGATACCTTGACCATGTTCCGTCAGGACGACCCGGCCCGGAATGCGGCGCAAATGGACTTTACCCGCTTGCTGATGAGCCACGAAGCCAGTTGGCCTACAACAAACACAAAGGCAGCATCCCGGCGCGCACGGATGTGGATGTCAACAAGCTGGATGCCTATGGGCGCGATTCGGCCAAGGACTTCAACAACGCCGCCAGCCGCAATACGCTGGTGCCGTCGTGGGCGCACAACATGGCGGTGCAGGATGATCAGAAAAAAAAGCGTTGATCGAAGCCGTGGGCGAATTCTGGGCCAACGATGCGATGACGGGCGCAGAGGGCGCACGCCGTCTGGCCGGGGCCATCCGCCGCTAACATCAGTTTTTTTTGCCCGCCCGCCACACCGAACGCCCGCAAGCTGTCTTTTGCGGGCGTTTATCATTTATATGGGCAGATTAAGAGGTGTCCCAGCCCGGCACGGCCGCTGATTTTTTTTAGGCTACGTGACTTCGTTGATTCTGGAGTCATGGTCATGCCTGCCCGTCTATTCGATCCCATCCGCAGCCGCGACGCCGAGGCGGGCTGGACCACGCTACCGCGCCAGCAACCGCCCAGTGCCAGCGCGTCCATCTTGCTGGTCGCCATCATTGCGGCCGCACTGGCATTCTGGCTGACGGGACCAGTGCCGGAGGACGCAGAGCAACAGCCGTTGAGCGCGCGCGCCAGTGCGGCGCAGCAAGTGGCTTATGTGGCGGCGGGCCATTCCAGCAAATAAGCCGTGGCGCGCGGTTTGTTCTCGATAAACCCGGCGCGTAAATGAAACCGTTCCGACACAAAGTTGGTGTTGGCCACGATGGTGCTCATGTGTGCAATCTGCCGCAGCGCCAACCGCGACTGCGCCCATTGATATAAGGCGTCGGCCACCCCCCGCCCGCGCCAATGCGGCTCAATGCCGATTGCATCGATGCTGCCGTCGGCCTGCATCAAACAGAACGCCACCAACTCGCCGTCCTGGTCGGCCAGCACGCTGCTGGCATCCTGATCCAGCTCGGCCCAATCGGCACGCATCGATTCCGCATCGCCCAATGCGGCATGCGGCACCGCGCGGAAAGTATGGTTGTGCAGTCGCGCCAGCATGCTCCAGTCGATCTCGGCGGTGCTGAGCCGACGCAATGCCAGCGCGGCAAAGTCGGGCGCCGCGCACGCCACCACGGGCCGGGCCAGGCTGATCCATTGCAGGCTGGGAATAAAGCCCATGCGTTCCAGCGCCGCCATCTTGGCTTCTTCACCGGGCGCGGCCCCCACGCGCACCCGTTTGGCACCCAGGTCGCGGGCGTATTGCACGATGTCGTGCAGCAAGGTGGCGGCGGCCAGTTCATCGCTGGCCACACAGGGCGAAATAAAAAAAATCGCCCTGCGTGGCCACGGCAAATTCCACCCAGCCAAGGCAGCCTACCGGCACCCGATCGCGCCAGACGATGCGCACATTGCGGCCTTGCTGACGCGCCGGGCAGAAAAAATTCGCTGCGCAAATCCGGCACCGGCCACGGTGCTTGCTGGCTGATGCGCAATTGTTGCAGCTGGGGCAGTGCGGCCTCGTCAAGGCCGGTTAATTGCAGCATGGTGCTGATCCTGAAAAATATTTCTCTAGCAATCTCAACGCTTTCGCCAGCATGGCGTAAGCCAGAACCACAGATTGTGCGAGCGTTGTTCCGATATAGGCTATGTTGAAGCACAGCAAAGTATCAATCGCGCAAGTGGCAAACCCAAGGCTGTCGCGGATTGGTGCAATTGCCGATGCATCAGTTTCTTCTGATGCAGAAATCGGGCACGATGTGCCGAGACCCATGCGTGCGAAGAGGTCGCAATGACTTTGCTGACGCCCCCACCTTAACCTTGAGCAAGCGATTGCTGGCAGGCACATTTTTTTTATGGCGTTATTGATCGGTATGGCTGGAGTGCGCTAGTGGATTCAGCCGTATCTCAACAATTTCTGGCGTCGGGCCGCGCCCATTATCACGCCGTATCGCTGCGGCAAGTGCTGGCGGAAGCAGGGCGGCGCCCCAACATCTTGCTGCTGGGCCTGTGGCTACTCAGCACGCTCATCTGTGTTGCCTTCGGCTTTGTGGTTATCCAGCAATCCTGGTCAGCCATTCCCATGCATTTTGGCGGCGTGGATATTTTCTTTTCGCTGTATCCGCCGGTGGTGATCTGCGGGCTGTGGGTGCTGTTTTTTTGGTTATTGGTGGGGCGCTCCCAGCGTGGCTGGCCACTTTCTGTCTTTCGGTTTATTCCGGCATGCCGCTGTTCTGGGCGGCGCTGTTTGCACTTTCCAATCCTTTGGGCCTGGCGGTCTGGTCGCTGTCTTATCGTGCCTTGCCGGTGTCGTATGACATGCGCTCGATCAACGACTGGGTGTTTTTTTATGGTGCTGGCGTTCTTTAACGCCGTGTTCAGCGCCAGTGGCTCCTTCGTCTGGACCTATACCAATGCCCTCGGCGTGCATGAAGCCTTTGCCATCTGGCAGGGTTGGTGGGTGGGCAACTTTATCCAGATTTCCATGCTGGGCGGCTTGTTGATGTTTTTGCTGGCGGTGCCGGTGGCCCAATGGCGCGATCGCTGGTTTGGCGCAGTGGGCGGCAACCGCGGGCCGGAGGGCAAATCGATATTGCTGGCGGCGCTGACGGTTATCTGTGGCGTCTATCTGTTTCTGGCCGTGTCGTTTCATCTAAGCCACAGCGCGGCTGATGCGCTCAGTGGTGGCGGCGATGTGGCCGCATGGCGGCAAGCGGCCCGCCTGATCGAAGCCTCGGCCTCGGCCGTGTACTGGGTGCTGGCCATCATGTTTTTTGCGATGGCGTTTCTGGGCTATCGCTTTGTGATTGCCTGGTTGCGCGCGTTGCAACAGGCGGTGTGGGACGCTGAAGAAGCGGCGCGCGCCAAATCCGCCTTTCTGGCGCGCATGAGTCATGAAATCCGCACCCCGATGAACGCCATCGTGGGGATGACGGGGCTGGCGCTGCAAACGCCCATGACGGCCAAGCAACGCGATTATCTGGACAAAATCAATCTGTCGGCTGACGTGCTGCTGGATCTGATCAATGACATCCTTGATTTCAGCCGGGGCGAGGCGGGCAAATTGCGCGTCGAAAACGTCGAGTTCCGCCTCGACGAATTGATGGGCAATCTGGCCAATGTGGTGATGGTGCGCGCGGCGGGTAAAGAACTGGAACTGGTGATAGACCTGGCGGCCGACGTGCCCATGCTGTTGCACGGTGATCCGCTGCGCCTTAACCAGGTGTTGCTGAATCTGGCCAATAACGCCATCAAGTTTACCGAGGCCGGCGAAGTCGCCATCCGCGTGCGGGTTAGCCACGACAGTCCCAACCATCCGCAAATCCTGTTCCGGGTGGAAGACACCGGCATCGGCATCGACCCCGCGCACGTGGGCACGCTATTCCAGGCGTTTACCCAGGCGGATGAATCGATCACCCGGCGCTACGGCGGCAGCGGTCTGGGCCTGGCGATTTGCCAGCAACTGATCGATGCCATGGGCGGGCGCATCTGTGGATAGTCAGCCGGGCCAGGGCAGCGTGTTCTCGTTCTGCGTGCCCTTGCAAGCCCCGGCCCCGGCCCGACCGGTCAGCCCGCCCGACAACGGCATGCGTGTATTGGTGGTGGATGACAATGCCTCGGCGGCCGAAGTACTGATGCATTTGTTGCGGCGCCAGGGGTTTGCCGTCGAAGTGGCGGCCAGCGCCGCCAGCGCCAATGCCGAGTTACGCGTTGCGGCCAATGTACTGCGGCCCTACAGCCTGATCATGATCGACCAGAATCTGAGCGGCGTGGCGGGCACGGCGCTGGCCCGGCAAATCCGCCAGGACCCGTCCTTGCCCTATATGCCCATCGTGCTGATGGCCACCACGCACGATCCCGAAGAAATGCGCGTGCTCAGTCGCGAAGCCGATCTGCAGGCCTTTTTTGACCAAGCCGGTGCTGGAAGCGCGCCTGCAATCGTGTTTGATGCAGGTGTTCAGCCCGGAAGGCGAAACCAGCCTGCGCCCGCGCCGGTGGCGGCCAGCCCCACCGCACATATCCTGGCCGGCGCCCGCGTGCTGCTGGTGGAGGACAACGCGGTGAACCGGCAGATTGCCAAGGAATGGCTGGAGAACATAGGCGTGCTGGTCGAAGTGGCCGAAGACGGTCGCCAGGCCATTGCCCGCATGCCCGGCAGCAGCTTTGATGCGGTGCTGATGGACATCCATATGCCCGAGCTGGATGGCTTTGCCACCAGTCGCGAAATTCGTCATCTCGGCTACCGCCAGTTACCCATTATCGCTGTGACCGCGCATGCGCTGGCGGGGGATCGTGATCGCTGTCTGGCGGCGGGCATGAACGACCATATTGCCAAGCCGTTCAAGCCGCAGCAGTTGTACAACGTGCTGGCGCGCTGGCTGCATCCGGAGCGGCGGGTGGCGGTGGTAATGCCGTCACCGCGGCGGCCGGTGTGCCGCCCGCAGAGCGACCCTGGC
>BBFD01000174.1 GCA_001313065.1 Silvimonas sp. JCM 19000 | reverse complement strand
CCATGCTGCGGCAAGCCTCGGCGCACACCGAGCAAGCCGCCGCACAGACTGGCAATGTGCCACTTGATGCTGTCCGCACACTGCGCGCAGGCGTCGCATACCGCCGCACACAATTCACACGCTTCCACGGCAAAGCCGCTGTGTCGTGCCAACAAAGCGGCGGCAAAGCGACAAGCTCGGCGCAATCGATATCGTGCCGGATGCAATCGGCCATCATCCCCACGTCTTGCTCATCAAGGCAGGCCTGTGCGCACTGATCGCACGCCTGTGCGCAGCCGTAGCACGCAGAAATACACGCGGCGTAGCTGGTGATGGTCATGGTGCTGCTCCTTGCTCCGGCAAACTCACGCTATTTTTGGATATTCGCGCTGACATCACCGTCGCAGCGTCACTGAAAGCCGCGTCAGCCATCGCCGCGCCGCGGGCTGAAAGCGCGGGCGCCAAGCGGGCGGCATTTGACCTGCAAGCGGCCGCAAAGCCGCTTATAATACGGCCCCGCCCGTGGGCGGTGAGGGTCGGGGTGGTGATGCACAAATCACTATATCTAGTGTTCAGGTTTAACACGTCGCACTAGATATGCTATCTTTGCCCCCGGTGTGAACGCTCGTTGCATGCTGCATTGCAAGGTCAATCCAGGCCGCTGCGGACTGACGAGACGTCAAACCAACGCCGCCACGCCAGGTCGAACCCGGTCGGCACAACCAGGAAGCGCACGATGCTGAAGCAACGCACCCGTCGGATTATCCAGAGCGCAGTGGCCCTCAGTATGCTGGCGCTGGTTGGCGCATGTGGCACCGCGCCGGTGATGTCCAGCGGCGGCCAGATGACGCCACCACCGGGCAAGGCCTACGCCATTGTTGCGTTGACGTTTGATAGCTGGGACAAGGACACCTCCAATGTCAGCTTTGTGCTGCAAGGCCCGGATGGCAGCAGCGGCGAATACTTTGCCCAGGTGACCACGGACTATATCCGCGACGTCGGCGATATTCCCGACAGCATCGGCAAGCTGCATTTGCTGACGCTAACGCCTGGCCATTATGTGCTGCCCTCGGTGTGGGCCCGCTGGCGCGATGGCAGTGACACGATTATTTTCAGCAATCATGTGATCAAGATTCCGCTGAACCAGCAATTTGATGTGAGCGCGGGCCAGGTGGTGTACCTGGGCGATATCCACGCCAAACTGAATTACCAGGCCAGCGTGAGCGTGATTGATAGCAGCGCGCGTGACATGAACCATATCAAGACGATCTGGAAAGTGCCGGACACCAGCAATATCCAGCGTCTGCCCCTGCAACCGCTGCAACTGCCCGCCACGGCGGCGCATTGAGCGACGGCTGATGGATTGAATTGAAAACAGCGCGCCGGTGAGCGCGCTGGCAAAACACCAGGCGCACCGCCCCTCCACAGAAATACCGAACTTTAGAACTCTCTCTACCGAACAGATAACAGGAACACCACCATGCTGAACTTCGACGACGAAATCGCCACCCCGCAACACAGCAGCGACGTACCCGCTGGCGTCAACACCAGCAATCGCGTGCGCGCCGCCGACAAACGCGTGATCAATGGCACGACCGACGTCAACCAGCTGGTGCCGTTCAAACACAAATGGGCGTGGGAAAAAAATATCTGGCGCAGTGTGCCAACCACTGGATGCCGCAAGAAGTAAACATGCAGCGCGACATCGAACTGTGGAAAAGCCCGAACGGCCTGACCGAAGACGAACGCCGTCTGGTCAAACGCAACCTGGCTTTTTTTGTGACTGCCGATTCGCTGGCCGCCAATAACATCGTGCTAGGCACGTATCGCCAGATTACTTCGCCGGAATGCCGCCAGTTTCTGCTGCGCCAGGCGTTTGACGAAGCCATCCACACCCACGCCTACCAATACATTGTGGAAAGCCTGGGCCTGGACGAAGGCGAAGTATTTAACGCCTATCAAGAAGTGGCGTCGATCCGCGATAAAGACGAATTCCTGATTCCGTTTATCGACGTGCTGACCGACCCGAAATTCAAGAGCGGCACGCTGGAAACCGACCAGACCCTGTTGCGCTCGATTATCGTGTTTGCTTGCATCATGGAAGGCCTGTTCTTCTACGTCGGCTTTGTTCAAATCCTGGCGCTGGGCCGTCAGAACAAAATGACCGGCGCCGCCGAGCAATATCAATACATCCTGCGCGACGAATCGATGCACTGCAATTTTGGTATTGATCTGATCAACACCATCAAACAAGAAAACCCGGAATTGTGGACTGAAACCTTCAAGGCTGAGATTACCGAGCTGTTTAAAAAAAAGCAGTCGACCTGGAATACGCCTACGCCGAAGACACCATGCCGCGCGGCGTGCTGGGTTTGAATGCTAGCCAGTTCAAGGAATACCTGCGCTTTATTGCCAACCGCCGTATGCAACAGATTGGTCTGGACCAATTGTTCCCGGGCGTGACCAATCCGTTCCCGTGGATGAGCGAAATGATTGACTTGAAGAAAGAGAAGAATTTCTTTGAGACGCGCGTGACGGAATATCAAACGGGTGGGGCGTTGAGCTGGGATTGAGGGGTCGAATTTGAGCGGCAGAAATGTCGCTCTGGCCAAGAAAAAAACCTCGCAGCAATGCGAGGTTTTTTTTGCGCCTGAACCTGGCCTTATTCGCTGCTCAGCTTGGCTTTGAGTTGGTGCAGCTCAGTCATATTCATAAACGTAATCACCACGCATCAATCAGGTTCTCTAGTGTGCGGTAAGGCATTGCGCCAGCACCGCGCTGGGCTGATCGACATCGAGAGTGGGAGAGAGGCTAGCTGCCATTGCCTCTGCCTCGTGTCTTTGGCCTTGCCTGCGCGCGTCCTTGCCACCAGTGCCCATCTTCGATTCACCTGGGTAACTTGCGACAGAGACCTGCACGGGCCGTTTTGCCGCGCCGTGATCACGCCAGCGAGTCCGGGCTGGCAGGAATTCGCCCCACGCATTGTTGGGTGCGGCAGTTGCAAAGAAATACATGCTATGTTCGGTAGCGCACAGACTGAGCTAATTGACGCGAATTCTAATGGGTCACCAGGCTGCTGCCCAATGCCTATGGAGTCGCCATGCCCCCAATGCCGCAGGCCGAACAGTTAATTGCCGAGCCCATAGACCTGGATCGGGTCAGCCGGGCGCTACAGGCCATGTCACATCCATTGCGCCTGAAGATCTTGTGCATGTTGGGTGAGACCGAAGAGATCCACGTGCAGGGCATTGTTAATCTGGTTGGCTCTACTCAATCCAATATATCGCAACATCTTTCCAGCATGCGGGAGAAGGGCGTTTTGATTTCCCGGCGTGAAGCAACCATATCTATTACCGGATCAGTGATCCGAGAACGGTGGATCTGATTGCCATGTTTCGGGATGTGTTTTGCGGCTTTGCGGATTAGGCTGCACGGGGCTACGCCCCACGCATTTGCCGCTACCCCAGCCGCACCCTTACCCGACAACTTCAAACTGGTCGCCACGATTGCTGTGCAGGAGCAAGCCCATGCTGGAAATGATTAATCTTGGCCGTCCGCAACTGGAATACATATTGCAATCAGTACGCCAGCGCCAAGCGACCATTTCGCCGGACCAATCAGACCAGCGCGCGGAATTGCATGAATGTGCCGCGTTGTTAACGGCCTTGGGCGGGATCGCGGGCAAAGAATTTGTGCTGCTTTGCGTGGATTCAGTCGACGCACCGGCGCTGGATGAAATCGTGACGCGATATCGCAAGATGGAACCAATTGTGCGCGGGCAGGGGCGGGCGTTTGTGCCGTTTATTTATGGCCGGGATTATGTGCGCCTGCGGGGTGAGGGGTTGGGGTTGAGGCGGGCATCGGTAAAGCGAGAAGGGGATTTCGGTATTTTCGAATCCCCTTTGTTGTATTTATAAATCAGGCTTTAAATAAGCCCTTTTCGCTGCGGTTCATAAAATAGATTGTCTATCGGTGCCCATGTCGCACTCCCCAAGCGCGCCACTTGATTGTCTGATAGCAGCGTAACGTTTCTCCTTTCGGACTTTTCGTATCCGAGGCGGAGTCTTGCTTGCAGAAATGTAGGACACGACCTACGATAATCGTAAAACCACACTTAGTTTTCGCCTTCCACTGGATTCCGCTAATTAACCTATGGTTTAAGGTTCCAAATGGCAAAGAAAACCTTCCAATCTATTTCCATTCGCCTGCTGCGCGACGGCGTTCCTCCTGCCGATAGCCTTCGTTCCGGATTGACGCTTTCGGCTTGGCCGAAGCTGGAGAACTCATTAATTTCCTTGGGTACGAGTAAGGCACAGATACCGAAATGGGCTCCGTTTCTTGAGTTGGCCGATGAGGACCTGACACGTTTGAAGAACATGATGGCGTTTGGGTTGCTTTTTTTGTTCCGGCTGCGCAAAGATGGTTCGCAATTTCATTTGGTTGTGGCCATACCAAGCTCGATCCCGATGCCTTTGAGCATGATTTCGGACTAAGGATCGTCCTGAATGCGGTGCACCCGGATAAATTGCGAAGCGCCGATATCCGAACGCCAGATGACAATACAACTTCCAGACGAACTCAGACGCGCGCCGGTCGGATCAAACTGCTTTCAGTATTGATGTGGAGCGAGATATTGTTCGCGGTCTTGCGGGGGAGCCTAAAGATAGCAATTTCGCTTCAAAAGTTGCTGGTAGTGACGGACTTACGATTACTCGGAAAATGCGAGTAGAGGATTTGCCTAGTGTATGTGCCGAAGCATTGGCCGAATCCCAGAAGGAAGATTATAAGGCGAGTTTTGAATGGATCGATCAAATAAAGCATGTAAGAGATAAAAAAATTTGATTTCTGAGCTTGATGAGAAAATAGTCGATGCTCTAGACGGGTATCTGAAAGGAGGGGCTTCAGAATTAATGAATCTCGCATATCCTGTTATTTATGAACCTGAAAAAAAAGTTAGGTATATTAAATTTGGCGGCTACCGAAGCAGTCATGTGTATCCAGATATGGAAATCGCTAATTATATTGAAGACTTAAGGTTCAAAGAAGTATTTGACTATGAAAGCGATTTTTTTTAGATGGCCATTACGTATACGAATGTAATGGTGATGGGCAAAAGTGTGGATTGGGGTGGCGCTTAAAGGCATGTTTAATATTCGAAACTGATTTGAATGGACAGAAATATGTATTATCTGCCGGGCGCTGGTACTTAATAGACCGAAACTTGGCAGAGGCAGTATGCGATTTTTTTTGCCAGCGTTGATGAGCGTGCTTTGCCTGATGCTTTACTAAATGAAAACGAAGAGCAATACAATAGCCGGATCGCCAGTGCAGGCTCGGGGATGCTCTGCCTTGATCGGCAGCTTGTGTTTCCGACAGGGGCTTCGCACGCGATTGAAGTGTGCGATTTTCTTGCTGATGATGGTGCTCTTATACATATTAAAGATCAGACATCATCATCCCGGCTGAGCCACCTTTTCAATCAGGCAGCAGTATCCGCGCGAGTCATGAAAATGGACGCTGCCTTTCGCGATCGAGTGCGAGATAAGATTGTAATCCGAGAGGCCGAGTTCTCGTTGACCGGATTTCGTGATTTAGTCGTTGATGCAAATACGCCTTATGATGAAAAAAAAGCATCTCATAGTACTGGCGGTTCTCAGTGGAAAGACGGGTGCAAGCAGGCGGCTGCCATTCTTTAGCTTGGTCACTTTTCGTCAAGCTGCAATGGAATTAAAAGCGCTGGGATATCGGTATGAATTTTCCTGGGTGTTTAAGCCCGCCGCGACAAAGGCGAAGGTTAAGAGAAAAAATGGCAACCCCCATAACCTAAGCTGATTTTCAGAGCGAAAACACGGCTACTTAATGTGGCCGTGTGGTCTCGGTTGATCTGAGCGGAGTTTTAAGTTTTAACCGGGTTGAATTGTAATATTGGCCGCGTGCCCCTTGCGCGGCATCAAAACAATCGACCCATTCAGCACGCAAACCTGAATTAAATCTCCCACCGCAAATCCAGCGCGCAGTAATGGACCGCCTTTAATTTCGAGTTTGGGATAAAGCGTTGCAGGGTGTTCTGCCTCGACGGTGACCAGAATCATATTTTGAGTCGAGCGGGTGGGTGACTTATACTCGTCCTTAGCCATAGTTACTTGCTCCTTAAGTGATTGTGGTTAGCGGGTCAAAAGTGCTAGGAACACGTTTGGCTCGCGCTACTCTTCATGCGGTATTGCGTTAGGCAATACGGTTGGGCGCACAAAAAATATCAATCCGGATTTGTCTTGGAGCGGAATTGATAAACCACTCTAACAGAACGAACGTTCAATTTAAATAGATGAATTGGGTAAACATTCAATCTCACATCTATTTAATTCGATAGCGTTTTTTTGTTTCTAAATGACAAAAGCACAAAGGGATTTCATTGTATGAAATCCCTTTTTTTATATTTATGATTGCGCTTTAAACAGCGCTTCCACCTCACGTCGTTGGCGGTATCATGATGCCTTTGCGCCTGCGCGCAGGCACCCTCAGGAAAACCGCAATGACCGCCCAGTTCATCCCCGACGTTAGCTACGCCGATGTTTTATTTGGCGAAAACGCCGCCAGCCTCAAAGCCAAAGGCTTTATCGAAAACCCCGAACGCTATCTACCGGAAGTGGGCCTGGTGGTGCTGGAACGCGATTCACTGTCGGTATATCTGCGCGATGACGCCGTGGAAAGCATCTCGTCCGACGCCGAATTCTGGTATCGCGACGTCAACCTGGTCGGCGCGGATCTGGCCACCGCTACCAAAGTACTCGGCAAAGCCGACGGCGCGCCGTACAAGGTGGTGGTGGATGAAGACCAGCCGGCGCAACAGGTTTATGACTATGAAGATGACGGCGTGCAGCTTTGGTTTGCTGGCGAGCGCGTGGTGACGGTGTTTGCGATGGGCGTGGCGTTGTAATGCTCGCGCACGGGTAGGTGGCCGGTCATCTTGTGCGAGCGCATTCCAGCGTCGCTTGCGTAAGAGCGAGGTGATAATATGACCATGATTCGTGACCATGGAGGCAATCGGGAATGGAAACTGTTATGGCTGCAGGCGTTTTCAAGACTCACTGCCTGAAGACAATTGATGCAGTTGCCAAAGGCGACGTTGTGATCATCACCAAGCATGGCAAGCCTTTGGCCAAGCTGGTACCCATGCCCGGGCGGCAGAAATTGTTTGGGGCCTTGCGCGATAGTGTCATAAAGGCCGATGACCTTGTGTCGCCTATTGAGGACGAGTGGGAAGCTGCCCAATGAGCGGATTGGTGATAGATACCCATGTGCTGATCTGGTTTTTTAAGCGGTGATGAAAAAACTCGGCAGTCGCGCGGTGGATTTGCTAGAGGATGCCGCAGCAGCAAATTCATTATTCGTATCTGCGATTACGCCGTGGGAAATTGGAATGTTGGTAAGCAAGTCCCGTTTAAAACTGGCGAAAGACGTGGGTGATTGGGTTGCGGATGCGATGGCGCTGCCCGGAATAAGACTGGCAGCACTTGATCCAAAAAAAATTGCAATTGCCAGCACACGCTTGCCTTGGGAATTCCACGGTGATCCGGCGGATAGAATTATCGTAGCGACCGCACGAGCGCTTGAAATCCCATTGATGACAGCGGATCTCAAATTGTTGGACTACGGCGCTGCAGGACATTTTAAGGTCATCAATTGCGGTCTTTAAGCCGATGCCCTGCCAGGGCGCCATGCGTCCAACGGTGCGCATGCCTGGCATCACGCTGCTGCTTTCTTTATGTGCCGCTAACCCGTTGGAACCTCGCCGCATGCAAGACGCCTGATCGTGCACCAACCCGCCGCTGGCAACGCGGCCTCCGAGCTTTTGTTAATGTTCCACGGCATCGGCAGTAGCGCCGAAGATCTGGTGCCGCTGGGCCAGGCCATGGCGCCGAGCCATCGGGATGCATGGATGATCAGCCTCCGTTCGCCGCACAAATCCGACTTCGGCCAGGGCTGGCAGTGGTTTTCGGTGCAGGGCGTGGATGAGCCTCGCGGCCGGCGCGCATTGCTGCGGCGATGCCGGATTTTGTGAAGGTCGTGCGGCACTGGCAGCAGCACACTGGCGTTTCGGCCGCTAACACCACGCTGCTGGGGTTCTCGCAAGGCGCCATCATGGCGTTGGAATCCACGCAGGTGGCCGACGGGTTGGCGGCGCGGGTGGTGTCGATGGCGGGGCGGTTTGCGCAATTGCCGCAACATGCGCCCGCACACACCGCGATCCATTTTCTGCATGGCGACGACGATCCCGTAATCCCGGCGCAGTTTGCGCGCGATGCGGATGCGCAATTACGCAAGCTGGGCGCGGTGTCGACGCTGGATGTATTTGGCGGTTTGGGCCACGGCATTGATGGCCGCGTGTTGCAGCGTTTGCTGGAAATCCTGGCTGGTTAATGCGTAGTTAGCGGCGGCGTGGCATCCCATACTCCAACGTCAGCAGGGGCGCCAGGCGCCGCACCTTGTAATTGCCCGCGCGCAAACCGCATCGGCGGCAAACCCACGTGCCGCGCAAACGCCACGCTAAACGTGCTGGCCGAGCTGTAACCCACTCGTTCGGCCACTTCCGCGATCGCCAGGGTGTGTTTACGCAGCAAATCCTTGGCCAGCGCCATGCGCCACGACAGCAGATATTCCATCGGCGCAACGCCGACCGCGCGGCTAAAGCGTTCAAAGAAGGTGGAGCGCGACAGCGCGGCCACTTTGGCCAGTTGCGCCACGGTCCATGCTTGCGCCGGATGTTGATGCATGGCGCGCAAGGCCGCGCCAAGGCGGCGTCGGCCAGGCCGCTGACCA
>BBFD01000173.1 GCA_001313065.1 Silvimonas sp. JCM 19000 | reverse complement strand
TCGATGCCGTGTTTACGCAGCTGGGGGAGCAAGCCTGGCCCGCCGACGTACCGTTGGCGGTGGTCGGCCCCGGTAGCGCCCGCCGCGCGCGCGAACTCGGTTTGCGCGACGAGCAGATCATCTGCCCGGCTACGCAATTTGATAGTGAAGGCCTGCTGGCCGAAGCCGCCTTTGCGCCTGATGTGATCCAGGGCCAGCGCGTGCTGATCTTGCGCGGCAATGGCGGGCGCGAACTGCTGGCGCAAACATTGATCGCTCGCCGGGCACTGGTCGATATCGTGTCGGCTTATCGCCGATTGCCACCGCAGCTTGATGCCGCCACACTGGCGCGTCTGCTGGACGCCGGTTGCGATGGCATCATCGTTTCCAGCTCCGAAGCCGCGGCTTACCTGTTTACGCAGTCTGGAGCCGCGCTTGTCCAGCGGCTACAATCCATGCAGTATTTCACGCCACACCCGCGCATTGCCGCTGTCCTGGCGCACCATGGCGCCAGCCGGCACGTGCTGACCGAAGCGGGGGACCAAGGCATCGTGAACACGCTGTGCCGTCATTTCAACAGGACGCCATGACTCTGGAACAAGATTCTCTCTCGGCTGCCTTTACGCCGAACACCGCGCCCCGGCGCTTTGGCCCGCCGCAAGTGGCACTCGTGCTGGGTGGCCTGGCGCTGATCGCCGCTGCGGGCGCATTTATCTATGAGCAACAGCAAACCGCCGCGCTAAAAGACCATCTGGCGGCGCAACTGGCCGTGCAAACCCAGCGCGCCAACGAAGCGCAAGCGGCCTTCACCGCATCGCAAACGCGGTTGCGCACGATGGAACAAGAGCTGGCGCTGCTCAGCGCGCATGATCAGCAGGCGCAGGGCCAACAGGCCACGCTCAACAATCTGTACGACAGCCTCACCCGTACCGAAACCCAACGCGCGCTGGCCGATATCGAACAAACGCTCACCGCCGCCAGCCAGCAACTGCAACTGGCCGGGGGCGTTGACGCCGCGCTGGTGGCGCTTAACAGCGCCGACCAGAAGCTGCTGGAGCTGAACAAGCCCGAACTCATCACTGTGCGCCAGGTGCTCAGCAAAGATATCGAGAAGCTGAAAACCCTGCCGTCGCTCGATATCGTCGGCATGACCGCGCAACTGGATAGCGTGATGGAAACGCTGGACCGTCTGCCGCTGGCCATCGACACCCATCCCATCGTGCCGCCGGGCAACCAGCCCGCCACGCGCGGCGCAGTCAGCGACTTTGGTAGCGAAGTCTGGAACGAGCTGAAGCAACTGATCGTCATCCGCCGCATGGACAAGCCCGACGCCGTGCTGCTGTCGCCGGACCAGGCTTTCTTTTTTTTGCGCGAGAACATCAAGCTGCGTTTGCTGGATGCGCGCAGCGCCTTGCTGCGCCACGATCAGAAGTCATACAGCGCCGACCTGGCCGCTGCGCAAAGCTATCTGCAACAGTATTTTGATAACAGCGCGGCCAACGTCAAAGAAGTGCAGGCGCGCCTGAAGCAGCTGGCGCAAGCGTCTTTGACGCTGACGCTGCCCACGCTCGACACCAGCCTGGCCGCCGTGCGTAATGCGCGGGCCGTGGCGGAAAGGGCCAAGCCGTGAAGATATTGATCTGGCTGGTTGCGCTGTTTGCGCTTGCGGTCGGTGTGACGTTGTTTGCGCAACTCAACACCGGTTACGCGCTGTTGTTTGTGCCGCCGTGGCGCATCGAAATTTCCATCAACGTATTTATCCTGCTGGTGGTGCTCACCGTGGTGATCGTGTACGCGATCACCCGCGTGGTGGCCGAGCTGGGCGGCTTGCCCACGCGCGTGCGCAAGTATCGCGAACGCCAGCGGCTGGATGCTTCGATCAAGCTGGAGCGCGAAGCGCGCATTGCGTTTTTTTGAAGGCCGCTATCAACGCGCCGAACGCCTGGCCGCCGAGGCGCTGGCGCTAAGCACCGCGCAGGATGCGATTGCGGTAAACGGTTTGCTGGCCGCGCGTTCCGCCCATGCGATGCGCGACTTTGCGCGCCGCGACAAGCACTTTGCCGATCTCAAGCAAAAGCTGGGTGGCCCGCAAAAGCTGGCGCTGGCCATGAATATGGCCGAGCTGTATCTGGATGAGCGCCGCTATGCCGACGCCGATGTCGCCATTGCCGAAGCGCGGGCGATTTCGCCCAAGCTGACCGCGGCCATGCGGCTGGAATTGCGTTTGCGCCAGCGCGAAGACGATCCGCAAGCGGTGCTGCAACTGGTGGACCAGTTGTCGCGCTCCGAAGCGCTGGACGCCGCCCAGGCGAGCCGTATCCGCGTCCAGGCGCAGCTGTCTTTGCTGTCCAGTGTGCCGATGTCGCTGGCGGAGCTGAAAGTGTGGTGGAGCAAGCTCAGCGCCGACGACAAACAAGCGCCGGCGATTGTGTTGGCGATGGTCGACCAACTGGTGGCGCACGATGCGCCGGAAGACGCCCGCCGCATCATCGAAGAAGCACTGGCGCTGCAGTGGTCGCCCGAGCTGGTCGAACGCTATGGCCGTCTGCATCTGCCCGCCGAAGCGCGCGTACAGCAACTGCAACTGGCGGAAACCTGGCTGCACACCCGTCCCAACGATTACCAGCTGCTGCTGACGCTGGGCCGTTTGTGCCACGCACGCAGCTTGTGGGGTAAAGCGCAGAACTACCTGGAAGCCTGCCTGGCCGTCGAAAAAAAACCGCACTGGCGCACGCCGAACTGGCCAGCTTGCTGGAACAGCTCGACCGCCACGAAGAAGCCGCGCGCCACTACCGCGCAAGCCTCGAACTGGCGCTGGGCCACTAACCCACGGGGTGGGGCCCGCCGCTCCACCCACGTTTACCGCCAACGCAAATGCGTTCATAGGGTGGGTCTAGACCCACCATTCAAAGCCGAGGGCCGGGCCACAACGCTTTGCTACGCCACTTTGGACGGTGGGTCTCGACCCACCCTATGCGCAGCGGCGTAGTAAAAAGCGGTTGATTGCCCGCGATCCGTAGAGTGGGGCTCGGCGCCGCCGTCTCGACCCACCATTCAAAGCCGAGGCTAGGCCACAGCGCTTTGCTATGCCACTTTGGACGGTGGGTCGAGACCCACCCCATGCGCAATGCAGCTCACGCACGGGCCGGCATGTTAGAGTGACCCCCATTCCCCTTCGCTTTCACCGACCTGATGAGCAGTAGTCTCCTGTTAGTGTTGCTGGCCGTTGCGCTGGTGTTCCTCAACGGTTTCTTTGTGGCTGCCGAATTCGGCCTGGTCAAACTGCGCGCCACTCAGGTCAAGGCCATGGCCCGCATCTATGGCTGGCGCGGCCGCATCCTCGAAAAGACCCATAGCAATCTCGATGCCTATCTCTCCGCCTGCCAGCTGGGCATTACCTTGGCCTCGCTCGGCTGGGTTGGGTGGGTGAGCCCGCGTTTGCGCGCCTGATCGAGCCGCTGATGCACGCGCTGGGCTTTACCAGCGAAGATCTGATTCGTGGTGTTGCCTTTGCCATCGCGTTTTTTTACCATCTCGTTTCTGCATATCGTGGTGGGCGAACTAGCGCCCAAATCGCTGGCCATCCGCCGCTCTGCACAAATCGGCCTGTGGACTGCGCCGCCGCTGTATGCGTTTTACTGGACCATGTATCCGGCAATCTGGGGGCTGAATACCAGCGCGTCGCTGGTGCTCAAACTGGTCGGGCTGGACCCGGAACATGGTCATGACAGCGATTATTCAGCCGACGAACTCAAACTGATCTTGCGCAGCAGCAAGCCCGACGCGTCACGCAGCCGCAAAGAATGGCGTGTGCTGGCGCAATCGCTCGACTTTCCCACCCTGGATGTAGCAGACCTGATGCATCCGTTCAGCGAAGCGGTGTGCCTTGATGCGCGTGAGCCGCTCGAAGCCAATCTCGACCGCATGGCGCAGCATCGGTATAGCCGCTATCCCTACCTCAATCACGTCGGCAAGGTTGAGGGCATCGTCCACGTCAAAGACATTTTTCTGGCCAATCGCTATGGCCGGCTTGGTAACACGCTCGACCCGCTGGTGCGCCCGGCCGAAGTAGTGCCGCCCACGCTGATGGCGCGCGATCTGCTCGATCGTTTGCGCCGCGGCGCGCCGCACTTTGCCATCGTGGCCTATGGCGACGGTGAACCGCTAGGCTTTATCACCATGGATAACTTGCTCAGCGCCATGGTCGGCGAAATCCGCGACGAATTCCGGCAGAACCAGGACGACTGGACCATGCTCGACGATGGCTCAATGATCGGCAAAGGCAATCTGCCGGTGATTACGCTGGAGCGCGCGCTAGGCGTCGATATCGAAAGTGGCGATGCCGATACCGTGGGGGGGCTGGTGCAATTGCAGACCGGCCGGGTGCCGGATGAAGGCGAACGCATCGAGTTTGATGCCTTCAGCCTGGTGATCAAAAAAAGATGCGTGGCCCGCGGATTTTGTTGGTGCGCGTCTATCCCAAAACGGACGAACTGGCCGGCGGCTAAGCCAACGCGCTGTTTCAAACACGGGCGTCGCGGTGATTGCTGATCGCTGTGCACACCGGCGGCGGGCACACTGCGCGACTGCTTTGTATCTACGGGGTAGCCGAACCATGCAGCTTTTTTCTGTGGCGCTTTCTGATTAATCTGTGGCCGCCGTTTCTATTTGCCGGTATCCGCTGTACCTATGTGGCGAGGGACTTTCGCCGCATCGATGTCGCCATGCATTCGTACTGGCTCAACCTCAACATCATGCGCACACACTTTGGCGGCAGTGTATGCGATGACCGATCCCTGGTATATGGCCATGTTGATGCAGATCCTGGGCCGCGATTACTACGTGTGGGACCGGCGCGCCGAAATTGATTTTGAAGCGCCGGGCCGTGGCACGGTGCGGGCGCGCTTTAGCCTGGACCAGGCGCAGATCGACGCAATCCGTGTTGCCACCGCCGATGGCGACAAACATCTGGCCGAGTTCGACGTGGAAATTCGTGATGCGCAAAACAAGCGCGTGGCCCTGGTCAAGAAGACCGTTTATGTGCGCAAGAAGCCAGAGCATCGTGCTGCAAAAGAGGGCAGCGCTGCCCCGTTGTGATCGATAAGACATTCATCAATCCACGATTGAGGAATACGCCAGTTGTAAGGTAATGTACGCCTAAACTGATAATAATCTTGTCGATCCCGACTACAGCGTGAGCAACCATGGCCCTTCCCGCAGCGTCGATCCGCTATTCCGTTGTCGTGCCCGTCTACAATGTCGAGCCGTATGTGCTTGCTTGCCTGCGTTCGATCGCAGCCCAATCCTGGACTGAGTTTGAATGCATTGTGGTGGATGACGGGTCCACCGATGACAGCGGGCTGCTGGCTGCCGCATTTTGCGCACAAGACCCGCGCTTCCGCCTGATCCAGCAAGCCAATCGAGGCTTGTCGCATGCGCGTAATACCGGGATCGCTGCCGCCAGCGGCGATGACATTATCCTGATTGATTCTGACGACGTGGTGGACCCGCGCTTGCTGGAATTCGTGGCGCGCACCCAGGCGGAATCGCAAGCCGATATGGTCATTTTTTTGCTACCGCCAGTTTGAACACGATGCGCAGATCGATTGCGGCGCACCCTATGCCTGGCGTTGGCTGGCCCCGAGCAAAGTGCCGCGCCTGCCAACTTTGCCTGCATCCGCGTGGCCTCGCGTCATCACTACGCCACCCATCCTTTTCCTGACGGCTTGATCTACGAAGACACGGTGGTCGCGCCCTTGCTGGCCAAAGCCTGCCCGCGCGTGGCGTGGATTGATGTGCCGCTGTACTGGTATCGCAAACGCGAGGGCTCGCTTTCGCGGTCGGCCCCCGAAGTGCAATTTCGCATGCTCGATTCTCTGCGCGAACTGGAACAGCGGGTGCAACGCCTGGGCATGCCACGCAAGGTGTACGAAACCACCGCGCTGGAGATGTTGCTGGTGTGCTACCTGGCCTGCCTTAAAAGCCAGAGCGCGCGGCAGCGGCGCGGCCTGTTGGGGCGCACGCGCGAATTTTATCGGCCGATTGCGTTGCCAGACGGCATCAGTTCGCTGGCCAGCAAACGCAGCAAATTATTGTTCCTGACCTTGTTTGTGCCCTTGATGGGCGATGCCATTGTGCTGAGCTCGCCCTTGCTGATGTCGCTCAACCGCATGCGCAAACGCCTGGCTCAACGCCGCACCGCGCTTGGTTCGGCGGGATAACTGCATGCATAATGCAGCAAAAAAAATTCCCGCCGGAAGCTGCATGACCCATCCCACCCTCACGCTCTTGCACGACGTACTGCAACGTTATTCCCGCCCCGCCGTGGCGCAACAACTGGGCGTAGACCCGGTCACCGTCGGGCGCTGGATCAATGGCGAGAGCAAACCCAAAGCCTATGTCGACGCCGCGTTACGCCAGATGCTGGCGCAAACGCCCTACGCGGGCGGCGGCGATGAGTTCCGTTTTATCGATTTGTTTGCCGGCATCGGCGGGCTGCGCCAGGCCTTTGAAGGCGCGGGCGGGCAGTGCGTGTTTACCAGCGAATGGGACGCTACGCGCAAAAAAAACCTACCACGCCAATTACCCGGATGGGCAGGCCGTGGCGGGCGATATCACGCAAGTGCAAGAGGCCGCCGTGCCCGCGCACGATGTGCTGTTGGCGGGTTTTCCGTGCCAGCCTTTCTCGATTGCCGGCGTGTCAAAAAAAAGAACGCCCTCGGCCGCGCGCACGGCTTTGCCGATGCCACCCAGGGCACGCTGTTTTTTTGATGTCGCGCGCATTCTGGCGGCGCATCGGCCCAAAGCCTTTGTGCTGGAGAACGTCAAGAATCTGCATTCGCATGATCAGGGCCGCACCTTTGCCGTCATCTTGCAGACCCTGCGTGAAGAGCTGGGTTACCACGTGCATTACCGCATTCTGGATGGGCAGCACTGGGTGCCGCAGCATCGGGAACGCATTGTGATTGTCGGCTTCCGCGATCCCGTGCCGTTTAGCTGGGACGCGCTCGACCTGCCGGAAAAAAGGCGCCATCAAACTGGGCGCCATCCTGCATCGCACTGACGGCAGCGAGCCGCTGCTGGCGCACGACGGGGATCGCTTTTTTTTGATCACTCACGGCGCCAGGTGCAGCCCAGATACACCCTCACCGACAAGCTATGGCGCTATCTGCAGATGTATGCCGAAAAACATCGCGCCAAAGGCAATGGTTTTGGCTTTGGCCTGGTCAACGCGCACAGCGTGACGCGGACTTTATCGGCGCGCTATTACAAGGATGGCTCCGAGATTCTGCTGGATGCCGGCCCAGGGCGTAACCCACGCCGGTTGACCCCGCGCGAATGCGCGCGGCTGATGGGATATCCGGATAGTTTTCGCATTCCATGCTCGGATACCCGGGCGTACAAACAGTTTGGCAATTCGGTGGTGGTACCGGTCTTTGCCGAAGTGGCGCGACTGGTGCGACCGTGGCTGGATGATGTGCCGGAACGTGTGGTGGCGTGATGGTGGACGTGGTGGACGCCGCCACCCGCAGCCGCATGATGTCCGGCATACGCGGCAAGAATACGTCCCCCGAATTGATCCTGCGCCACGGCCTGCATGCGCGCGGATTGCGTTATCGCCTGCATGTCAAAACCCTGCCCGGCCGGCCCGACCTGGTGCTGCCACGTCACCACGCCGTGGTGCTGATCCACGGTTGCTTCTGGCACGGTCACGCCTGCCGTTATTTCAAAGTGCCGCAAACACGTACTGAATTCTGGATGGGCAAAATCCGGCAAAACCAGGCACGCGATCAACGCGATATCGCCGCGCTGCAGGCCTTGGGCTGGCGCGTGCTGGTGGTGTGGGAATGCGCGGTGCGCGCGGCAAAACGCGACGCGCAATTCTTGCTGCTCGACTTTGTAGCGCAGTGGTTGCGCAGCGATGCGGCCGATGGCCAGATTGGCGAAACCGGCGTGTTGGCGCTGGCAGAAAACACCACAATTTGATTGCAGCTGGCGCATAGACTTTTATGTCGCGCAAGAGCGGCTATGCTGAATGCATCCGCAGCGGCGCTGGTGCGACTTTGCAAAGCTGGCGTGCGGTTCGTGGGCGATGGGCCTGTGGGGCTGTGGATATGCGCCGTCTGGCGGCGCGAATGAGTTGTCTGGTAGGCGCGGGCCCAGGCACCGCCTATTTTTTGTGCAGAAACATGCTCAGAATTCACTTGATGAGGACCACCATGGCCAAGGCTTCCGCAACCAGCAAAACCACTTCCACTACGCCTGGCATCGTTGCTGCGGCCAAGCTTCCTCCCAAGGCCACCCGGGCCACCGGCGCCAAAACCGCGACACCCAAAACCGCGAAACCTAAAGCCGCTGCCACCGAGTCGGCCGCAGCAAGCGCAAGCAGCGCCGCAACCACGGCAACGCCAGCAAGCAAAGCCGCGCCGAAAACCGCGAGCAAAGCAGCGGCAAAACCGGCCAGCAAAGCGGCAGCAAAACCAGCCAGCAAAGCAAGTAGCAAGGCCGTTCCCAAGTCTGCCGCCAAAGCGGATGCAAGCGCATCGACGGCCGCAAAAACCAAAGTAGCGGCATCCAAGGCCAAAACCACGACCGCCGCGGCAGAAAAGCCGGCGGCAAAAAAACGGCGGCGAAGTCGGCTGCAGCGACCAGCGCCACTGCAAAGAAAGCCCCAGCCCCTAAAACCGCCAGTGCGAGCAAAGCCAGCACCGCCAAGGCCAGCACCACCAAGGCCGCTAGCAGCAAAACGGTGACGGCCAAAGCAGATAGCGCAAAGACGGCCACCAGTAAAACCGGCGCGGCCAAAGCGACGACGGCCAAAGCTGACGACTGCAAAAA
>BBFD01000172.1 GCA_001313065.1 Silvimonas sp. JCM 19000 | reverse complement strand
GTGCGCCGCGGCGCCGAAGTGGCCGGCGGCCAGGGCGCAGCGGCACCGACGTTCTCATTTGGCACGCTGTACCGCATTGAACGCTTCGACGGCAAGCAATCGATCTCCACCGAGCAGAAGTTTACGGTCGCCGCCGCGGACGATATCAAGCAATTGCTGTTCTGATTGCCCCGGAGTTTGCCCTGCCAGGAAACGCGCCTTAATGGCGCGTTTTTTTTATGCGCAACATAACCGCGCACTCGCTTCGCTGTGAATAATCCGGCAATAGCAAGATTGTGCATAAACCGATCTTTAATGATCGATTTGTGCATGTTTATCATATTGTTCTCAAATATATTTTTCTAATTTTTGTGGTAGAGTCACCTGTCTGTGTAACTTAACCCAAGGAGACCGCTATGGAACTGGAAGGACGCATACGCCGTTCCATCAAATTACGTAACGGTCCGGTCGTTCTGCACGCCGATTTTGCGGACATGGGCAGCTCAGCGCAGATCGGCCGGGTGATCGCACGGCTGGTCAAAGACGGCACGCTGGTGAAGGTGAGCAAGGGGGCCTATGCAAAGACGCGGGTGAATCAGTTCACCGGGACGAAGACGCCGATCGCCCCCCTGTCCGAGATTGCAGCAGAGGTATTTCGCAAGCTGGGTATTGCGCTTTCGCCAACCGCGGCCGAGGCCGCCTACGACCGTGGAAGCACTCAGGTTCCTGCAGGTTGGATGGTCAACACAGGGGAACGGCGCATCTCGCGCAAAATAACCGTAGGTAGCCGGACTGTGACTTATGAGAAGAATCACGGCAGGGATTAAAGCAGAGATCATTGACGCCACCAGCGCAGGCGCAGCGGGCAATCTATCGGAAGCCGCCATTGAGAAAGATCAGCACGTAACCGACGTCTTGCGCGCACTGGCAACGCTATGTCAGAGCGATATCGTGCACCGGCAGGTATTCGACAAGACCATGCCCGCGACGCAAGAAATCATGACGCGCTTGATATTCGCGGGTGGCACATGTCTGTCCAAGGCGCATCGGCTGATTGAGCGCATGTCCGAAGACATCGATATCAAAATTGTGCTGGATCCGGTACCCGCTGGTTATGCCTTAGCCAAGGGGAAATCGGATCGGGCCAGGCTCACTGCTTTACAACGCAAAGTGGAGCACCTGCTGCATGAGCTGGGCTTCAGTTTTGTGGCAGCCAAAGGCAACCCGCTGACTCGCGACAAGCATCGTTACTACTGCCTGCGCGTTGCTTATCACGCGGAGTTTCACAATATTTCGCGCGCACTGCGCCCGGAACTCCGCCTCGAACTCATCCACCGTCCACCGCTGCTGCCCGCCGACGCACAAGCAATCGGCTACCTGCTCGACAGCCAGATCAATCGGCCCAACCCGGCGCAATTTCCGATGGCCTGCATTTCCATCGCCGAGACCCTTGCTGAAAAGGTCCTCTCGCTGTTGCGCCGCTGCGCCTGGTATTGGGATGGCTATCAACGCGGCGAATTTGATACCGCGCTGGTCCGGCATATCTATGACGTCTCACAAATCGTGCAACAGCGTCCTGACATGATGGCCGTGGCCCGGCATATATTCGGTGGCATCGTTTCCAAAGATGTCGAAGAATTCCGTGGGCAGCATCCCGAATTCGACGCCACGCCCTACGAGGTTTTGCGGCGCACGCTGGAGCGCGCCGCGATCGATACGGGGCTGCGTGAAAATTATGAGAACAGGCTAAAACCTTTGTTATTTGCGGCCAATCGGCCCGAGTTCGACGTGTACTTTGCCGATTTTCTCGACGTCGCCACCCGCTTGCTCGATCACGCCGATCCGCTGCCGCAAGCCGCTTGAAGCCTGGTCCGCGCCCGGCATAGCGGCACGCTACATATGAACGGCATTGCCGGAGCGAGAGGCCGTGGCACCCGCTCGCTCCTTCACGCAGCTACCGCTTTACCAATGCCCATGGTGGTACGGGCCATAGCCATAGCCCGGCCCGCGAAAATAAACCGGGCCACCCGCCGGCACCACAATACATCCGCTCAGCGCGCTCGCCGCCAGCAACAACACGATAGTTAATCGACGCATCCCGTGTCCTCCATCAGTGAATACACAGAGGTTTAACGGATCACGCCCGACCACGCGCCGACACTCTGTGTAACGGCATGCACACAATCGTGCCCCGCGTCACGCGCTACAAATGGTTGCGGAACCTCCGACTGTCTTACTCGCGCAAAAAAAGCGGCTTGCAATGTTGTAAAAAAACATTAGTAACTACTTAACTATTGGGGCCGGCAACTATTCCAGACCATACGCCGCCCCGTTCCCTGCTGCCGAAGGGGTGCCGCTCAAAAGCATTAACAAGGAACCGCTCGGTCATGAACACGTCACGGCTGTATCTGCTGCAGCGCATGCTTGCCATCGTCTGGCCGTTCATGCTGATCGTGCTCGTGCTGGTGATGTTGCAATGGGCCTGTCTGGATTTGCTGGCGGCGGGTCGGGCCTATGTTGGCGGCGAGAGTATGTGGTCCAAGGGTCAGAAAGACGCGGCCTATTACCTGGCACGCTATATCGACCACGGCGAGGTCCGCGATTACCGCGCCTATGAAGCCGCCGTGGCCATCCCGCTGGCCGATCAGCATGCGCGGCTGGAGCTGGAAATGCCCGTTCCCGATCGGGCTGCCATCCGTGCATTCCTGTTACGTGGCGGCAACGATAGCGCAGATATCGCCGGCATGATCCGGCTGTATCTCAATTTCAAATGGGCTCCCGATATCGCCGCCGCCATCGATGTGTGGCAACGCGCCGATCTGCAGATTAACCGGCTGCAACAGCTGGCCGCCCACGCCCGGCAGCTGCGCGAGCGCGATCACCTTACCGAAGCCGATCTCGACAGCCTGCGGCAGCAAATCCGCATCATCAACGCCTCGCTCACGCCGCTGGAGGCCGAGTTCTCGCAGCGCCTGAGCCATGCCTCCCGCAAAATGGAAATCGGCCTGGCCACCGGTTTCACGGTTGCCGCAATCCTGCTGATTGCCCTGGCCTTGCGGCGTACCTTCAAGCTGGTACGCCAGCGCGAATTGTCCGATGCCGCATTACGCCACAGCGAGCAGCGCTTTCAGCTAGCCGTGAATGGCAGTAACGACGGCATCTGGGATTGGGATATGACCACCGATCACGTCTGGTACTCGCCGCGCTTTCGGCAATTGCTGGGCGTGAACAAACACGAACTGGCAGAAACCCCCGAGGCCTGGTTTGCCCGCGTCCATCCCGATGACCAGGCCTTGATTGCGGTGGCCCGCAGCAAGCAATTCCGCAACGGCCAGGCACATGATGTCGAATATCGGGTCCTGACTGGCCATAACGGCTATCACTGGTTTCGCGTGCGCGGGCGCGCGGCCTTTGATCTACAAGGCAAACCGGTGCGGATGGCCGGTTCGATCACCGATGTAACCGACCGCAAAGCGGCCGAGCAAGCCTTGCAACTGGAAAAAAGAAAAAAGCCGAAATCACGCTCGCGTCGATTGCCGACGCCGTCATCACCACCGATATCCTTGGCCGCATCCAGTACCTGAATCCAGCTGCCGAGCGCTTGCTCAGCATCGCGCGCGATTCGGCTTCCGGGCGTAATCTGGATGATATCTGCCAGTTGGTCGATCAGGCTCAGCATGCACTCAGCCTGCTGGCCGATGACGCCAACCTGCCCGATACCCTCGACCCCAATCTGCGCGACTTCCGTTTGCTCCGGCACGATGGCGTCGAGGTTTCTGTTGATCGGGCTATCGCGCCATTACGCGGGCGCGGGGGCGAAGTCATCGGGATCGTGCTGGTGCTGCATGACGCCACCCGTGAGCGCCAATACGCCGCCAATCTCAGTTGGCAAGCCAGCCACGACGCCCTCACCGGCCTGGTCAACCGCCGCGAATTTGAACGGCGCCTGGCGCAGTTGTACAACCGGACGCAACAACGCAGCGCGCAGCACGCGTTGATGTTTCTTGATCTGGACCAGTTCAAGATTGTTAACGACACCTGCGGCCATGCGGCGGGCGACGAGCTCTTGCGCCAGTTGGCGGGGGTGCTGCAACAGCATTTGCGTCAGACCGACACCTTGGCGCGCATTGGTGGCGATGAGTTTGGCGTGTTACTGGAGAATTGCGCGCCGGAACAAGCCTTGCGCATTGCCGAGACCTTGCGGCAATCGGTGCGTGACTTCCATTTTGCCTTTGGCAGTCAGTCATTTACCGTAGGCGCCAGCATCGGCATGGTCCATCTCGGCGACAACACCATGGCCTTGCAGGAACTGCTGCGGGCGGCCGATGCGGCCTGTTATATGGCCAAAGAAAAAAGGCCGCAACCGCGTGCAGCAATATTCGCCGCAAGATCATGAAGTGACGCTGCGGCACGGTGAAATGGAATGGGTGCAGCGCCTCAAGCACGCGCTGCAAGCGGATCGCTTCCGTTTGTATGCGCAAGAAATCGTCGGCCTGAGCAGCGCCAGTTTTGGCCAACGTCATGTGGAAGTACTGCTGCGCTTGCTGGATGAACATGATCAGATTGTGCCGCCCATGGCATTTATTCCAGCGGCTGAGCGCTACAACCTGATGCCCGAGATTGATCGCTGGGTTTTGCAGAACACCCTCCAGACCCTGGCCGCGCGGGAAGCCGCCGGGCTACCGCCGCTGGCACTGTGCGCCATCAATTTGTCCGGCGCGTCGGTGGGGGATGAGCACTTTCTGCAATTTGCGCTGGAGCATATCCGCAGCAGTGGTATCGATCCGGCGCGGCTTTGCTTTGAGATTACCGAGACCACCGCCGTCGCCAGCCTGACCCGTGCCACGCGCTTCATGCAGGAATTAAGCGGGCTGGGCTGTTGCTTTGCGCTGGATGACTTTGGCGCCGGGATGTCGTCATTTGGCTATCTCAAACATCTGCCGGTGCAGTATCTGAAAATCGACGGCGGCTTTGTCAAAGACATGCTTAACGATCCAATCGATCGTGCCATGGTGAGCGCCATCAATGAGATCGGCCATCTGATGGGCAAGCAAACCGTGGCCGAATTCGTCGAGAACCAGGCGATTGCCGATGCCTTGCGCCAACTGGGCGTCGATTATGCCCAGGGCTATGGTCTGGCACGGCCCGAGCCGTTCCGGCTGATGAACCGCGACATCCCCGACGCGCGCTACGCCTGAACGCCCGGCCGGCGGCGCTCAGCAGCGCAATTCCGCTATTGCAGGCAAGCTTTGACGGCCGCCAGGATGCGTCGCCGATGGTAGCGCGGGTGGTGGCGCTATTAAGTTTGCGGGCTTCGTCGCGATTGACGATGACTCCCGATTCCAGCAACAAGGCCGGCACTTTGCTTTCGCTCAGGACGGTGAAATCGGCGGTATAAACGCCGGATTTTTTTTCATCCAGCCAGTCGCGACTTTCGCCCGCGATCTTCTCCGCATGCGCCGGGTTCACGCTAAAACCCCGGCTTTGCATTTGCTGGCCCAGTGCGCTGGCACAGGCACTGGAGCGGGCAAATTGAGGGTTCTCGCGGCTGACAAACACCGAGTAACCCTTGCTGCGATCGGAATACATCTGCTTGCCGCCATCGACGGTCCAGCTTTGCATAAACTGCGGCTGGGTCGAATCGTGATGCAAGGACACCAGCAGATCGGCGCCAGTGGCGGCTGCGGCGCGGCGGTGCAAGTCTTTGGCCTGGCCGTCATCACCGATCAAACGTACGGTATAACCGGCTGACAGCAGTTTCTCGCTCACGGCTTCTGCCAACGCCTGGTTGTAGCTGAACTCGGTTACGCCATAGGCGCTGGTCGCGCCCGGCTTGTCCAGATAATGGCCGACATCGAGCGCGATGGTTTGCGTTTGCGCCTGGGCCGATACGGCCACCCCGACCAGCAACGCGCCGAGCCCCAGCCAGAATTTATTCATGGGCGGCGTCCGCCTGCACGGTCACCGGCGCTTGGCGCGATGGGCTGCAATCTTGTGGCGCAGCAAGTTCATCATCACGATGTCGCGTGCGCCCAGCAGCACAAACACCCATACCACCAGCACGGCCATATACACGCCGGAATCATTGGTGACGCCCGGCACCAGATGGTGCATCAGCGGGTTAATGCCAAACGGCACGGTCAAAAAAAGGCCACCACCGCCAGCACCAGGGTGGAAATCATGCGTTCTTTGACAAAAAGTGCCGCGCAGCAAGACGCGTTGTTCCCAGCGGGTAAGCCCATGCAGTTCGGGCACGCTGTCCGCGCGTAGATAAAAAAAAGCCATTGCAAAAGAGTCCGTTACAGATCAATCAAGGCGGGCAGTTTCGCGTTTGCCAGCATAAAAAAGCAAGGCACCTGCGGCATGGATTGGTGGCGCGCGCGGCTCAGGCTATGATGCCCTGCGCGCCCGGAACAAAAGCAAAGCAAAAAAGCCGCCCGCGCAGCGGCATACCGATGGGGACAACACGATGAAAGCACGTCTGCTGGCGCTGACGCTGGTGGGGGCTGGCGCATTGGCGTCGCCACCTGGCCTGGCCGCGCCCATGCCCACTACCGCGTTAGCGCAAAGTTTGCTCGATGATGTGGCGCTGCCGGCGCAACGCCAACTGGTCGAAGCCACCCGCACGCTGTCGCAGCGCGTGGCCGAATTATGCAATAACCCCGATGCCGACCATCTGGCCGCAGCGCAAGTGGCCTGGCGCGGCACCGATCGCATCTGGCGCGGCATGGAAACCTTGCGCATCGGCCCCAATCGGCAGCAAGACGCGGTGCGTCAATTTGAGCCGTGGCCGCTGGACGAAACCGTGTTGGCGCAAAGCATTAAACGCACCCCCGCTGATCCAGCCAGCCCGCAGGCCGTGTTTGAAGCCGGCACGCTGCCCGCCGGTGGCAACGGTCTGCCCGCGCTGGAATATCTGCTGTTCAGCGGCAAATACAAAACGGCCCCCGCGCTGAGCAAACCCCAGCAATGTCAGTACGGCCGCTGGGTGGCCAACGGCATGACGCGTCGCGCGCAAACCCTGGTGCTGGAATGGAATACCTTGCGCACCGGTTTCAACTACAACGCCACCTTGCAGACGCCGTATCTGATCGAAGCCCTCGGCAATTCGGTGGCCGGTATCAAGGAACTGGGCCAGCGCCAACTGGCGCAAGGCCGTATCGATCCTGCGGTGACTGATCTGCGCGGGTGGCGCTCCAGTAGTGGCAAAGCCAATCTGGAAGCCGGTCTGAACAGCATCGAAAACACCTTGCTTGGTGCGCCTTCGGGCCTGGGCTTTGATGATTTGCTGGCCTCCCGCGGCGACAACGCCACCGGCCCGCAATTGCAGGAAAAAATCATCAATGTGCGACTGGCACTGGCGGCGTTGCCGGTCGGCTTTGAACAAGACCCCGGGCTATGGCGTGGCGAAATGTTCAGCGTGCAGGCGCGCCTGAACGAGCTGGCGGCTTTTCTGGCGGGGCCTTTGTCGATGCCTTGGGCTTTCCGTTCAAAGCGGCGCAATAAATTGCGGCACGCTTGAGCAAAACAAAGCAAGGACTGGGGCCGCTGGCGACCGCCAGGCCTTGCTTGCAATGTATCGCCCGGCTCAGGCCGGATCGCGCAACAGCGCCAGTGCCGTCACGCGCGACAGGCGTCGCCGTTCCCACGCGGTCACCAGCCCGCCAGCACTATGCCGCTGAGCATGCTGGCCAAGGGCAGCCATACATTAAAGCTGGTGGGCAGGTTCAGTACTTGCCGTCCCAACAACCAGCCCGCCACGCTGGCCGACAAGCCCGCTACCAGCCCGGCCACCGCACCAATCGCCGAGCCCTCCCAGCGCTGGATGGCGGCGATATGGCCGCGCTCGGCACCCAGCGCGCGCAGGATGGCGGTTTCGCGATGACGCTCGGGCGCCGTGGTTTCCAGCGCAGCCACCAATACCACCAACGCCGCGATCAGGCAGAAGGCAAACACCAACTGCAGTGCGCTTGTGGCCAGATCCAGAATCCGGTGCACCTCGTTCAGCACCGCGCCCACGTCAAACACGCTGACATTGGGGAATTGCGCCACCAGTTGCGGCACCAGCGTTTTGTTGTCGGGCGGCAGATAAAAAAAACTGGTGATCAGGCTGGTGGGCATATTGCCGAACATCTGCGCGGTGCCGGTCACAAAGAAATTGACCCGGAAAGAATCCCAATCCACCTTGCGCAGATTGCGCACAGTGCCGCTGACCGGCGTGCCCGCCACGTCAAAACCTAGCGTGTCGCCGACCTTGATATCAAAACGTTCAGCCAGCCCGGCTTCGACCGACCAGCCCGGCTGATCGGCCTTCAGCGCGGTGCCGGTCTGCAATTTGTTGTCCTGGCGCAGCGTATCGCCCCAGCTCAGATTGAATTCGCGTTCAGCTAGCTGGCGCGAGCGATCATCCTGATATTGCCGCGTGAGCACGGGTTTGCCGTTATGCGCAGTCCAGCGGCCTCGGATCATCGGTTGCAGCGCGATATCGGCATAGCCAGCCTGGGCCATGCGCTGCGTGAAAGCAGTTTGCTGATCGGGCTGCAGATTAATCACAAACTGGTTGGGCGCATCGGCCGGGATGCGGCTTTGCCAGGTAGCGAGCAAATCATGCTCCACCACCGTCAACAGCCACACGCCAAGCAAGCCCATAGCCAGCGCCGACATCTGCGCCATGCTCAGCCAGCGCCGACGCAGCAACTGGCGCAAGGCTATCCGGGCCGCAAAGCCGTGACTGTAGCGCCCCAACAAAGCCAGCGCCCCCCAACCCGCTACCGCCGCCAGCGCCAGCGCACCCAACATGGCGCCCACCACGATCAAGGTCAGCTTGAGATTACCGCCCAGCCAGAACAACAAAGCCCCGGCGCAGATAGCCACCAGCAACCAGCTGATCCAGACCGTGGGCGAGGCACTGACATCGTGGCGCAGCACCCGGATCGGTGGCGTACGCGCCAGCTGCAACAAGGCGGGCCCGGCTGTGCCCAACAGCAGCACACCGCCCAACGCC
>BBFD01000171.1 GCA_001313065.1 Silvimonas sp. JCM 19000 | reverse complement strand
CGCGATCCAGACCGAACCGGCTGGCGGGTAGCTTGTATAGGTGGGTCCAGACCCACCACCCAATGCCGCAGAGAAGCATGCAACAGCAAATCTCTCGCTGGCTTTGAATGGTGGGTCCAGACCCACCCTATGCGTTTACGCGCGGATGCACGCGACCAGCGTGCCGCATGGTTTGACGCGATCCAGACTAAACAGGCCGGTGGTAGGGTGCGTTACCCCGCAGGGGCAACGCACATTTTGAGGCGATAGCCTCGGCCCCACCGGGGTCGTGCGCCGTCTATGGCATAGCCGAACTGTGCGTTGCCCTGCGGGGTAACGCACCCTACGGCGCCTTTGCGGACGCAGTGTTTACGCGCGGATGCAGGCGACCAGCGTGCCGGGCTGCGATTCGTGCAGCGGCGGGACGGTTTTGGCGCAATCCTCAATCGCGCGCGGGCAGCGCGTGCGGAACACGCAGCCAGACGGCGGATTGATCGGCGAGGGCAGATCGCCCTGCAGAATCTGGATGACCTTGGCCTTTTCCAGTTCCGGGTCCGGCAGCGGAATGGCCGACATCAGCGCCTGGGTATACGGATGCGTCGGTCGCGCGTACAGCGCTTCCTTGGTGGCCAGCTCCATCACGTGGCCCAGATACATCACCAGCACGCGATCACTGATGTGCTTCACCACCGCCAGATCGTGCGCGATAAAGATCAGCGCCAGGCCCATCTCGCGCTGCAGTTCCTTCAGCAAGTTGATGATCTGCGCCTGAATCGACACGTCCAGCGCCGACACCGGCTCATCGCAAATCACCAGCTTGGGTTCCAGGATCAGCGCGCGGGCGATGCCGATACGCTGGGCCTGGCCGCCGGAAAACTCGTGCGGGTAGCGGTTGATCTGCTGCTCACGCAAGCCCACGCGCACCATGATGGCACGCACGCGTTGCATCACTTCGTCGTTGGACAGCTCGGGCTTATGCGTGCGCAGCGGCTCGGCGATGATTTGTGCCACGGTCATGCGCGGGTTGAGCGACGCCAGCGGATCCTGGAAGATCATCTGGATATCTTTGCGCGCGCTCTGCCAGTCGCCATGGCTGGCACCACGCATTTCTTTACCCAGCCAGACGATGCTGCCCGCCGTGGCCGGAATCAGATTCAGCATTGCGCGTGACAGCGTGGATTTGCCGCAGCCCGATTCGCCCACCACGCCCAGCGTCTCGCCGGCGTACAAGTCAAACGACACCCCGTCCACCGCCTTCAGCGTGCGCGACGGTTGCCACGGCCATGTATTGCCCTGGCGTACCTGAAAGTGCACTTTAACGTCGCGCACCGACAGGATCAGTTCTTTGTTTTGCTCAGCCATGGGCCACCTCTTTCAAGCGCAGGATAGGCTCACCGGTCTTGTGGCAGGCGCGCAGTACTTGCGGCTTGCCTTCGGCCGGCAGTAGCGCCGGCAGCACCTGGTGGCAGTGTTCGTCAGCCAGGCTGCAGCGTTCGCAGAACGGACAGCCAGCTGGCATATGCGCCATATTGGGTGGGTTACCCGGAATAGAAATCAGCTCAGCGCCATCGTGGTCCAGACGCGGCAGGCGTTCAGCAAACCAATGGTGTAGGGGTGGGTGGCGTCGTAGAAAATATCGCGCGCGCCGCCGTATTCCATGGTGCGGCCGCCGTACATCACCATCACCTGGTCGCAGATGCCAGCCACCACGCCCAGATCGTGCGTGATCATGATGATGGCGGTGCCAAAGTCGCGCTGCAGTTCTTTCAGCAGCGTGATGATCTGCGCTTGTACGGTCACGTCCAGCGCGGTGGTGGCTCATCGGCGATCAGGATTTCCGGTTCGCACAACAGGGCCATCGCAATCATCACGCGCTGACGCATGCCGCCGGAGAACTCATGCGGATACATATCCACGCGGCGGGCGGCTTCGGGGATTTTAACGGCGTCGAGCAACTGGATGGCGCGCACGCGGGCGGCCTTGCGGCTCAGGCCCTTGTGCAGTTCCAGTACCTCGGTCATCTGACGTTCGACCGTCAGATACGGGTTCAGCGACGTCATCGGATCCTGAAAGATCATCGAGATACGATCGCCGCGCACACGGTTTAGGTCTTTGGCGGGCATGGTCAGCAGGTTTTTGCCTTCGAACAGCGCTTCGCCACTGGCGATGCCGTTCTTGGCCAGCAGACCCATCATCGCCAGTACGGTCTGGCTTTTGCCCGAACCCGATTCGCCCACGATGCCGATGGTCTGGCCGCGTTCCAGGTTGAAATTGACGCCATTGACGGCACTGATTACGCCATCGGGCGTACTGAACTTCACGCCCAGATTTTTTTAACTTCAAGCAGACTCATGGCGTCCTCACCGGTCTTTCGGGTCAAATGCATCGCGCAGGCCGTCGCCAATATAGTTGGCACAGCTCAGCGTGGCGCACAGGAACAAGGAAGGAAACAGCAGCATCCACGGTTGCTGGTCCATCTTGCCCACAGAATCACCAATCAGCGCGCCCCAGCTGGTCATCGGCTCTTGCACGCCGAGGCCGAGGAAGGACAGCACTGATTCGGTGAGGATGACGCCAGGTACGGTGACGGTGGTGTAGATGGCCACGATGCCCAGCAGATTAGGCACGATATGGCTAAAGATGATGCGATGCGTTGGCACACCGATGGCGTGCGCGGCTTCGACAAATTCGCGCGATTTAAGCGTCAGCGTCTGGCCACGTACCACGCGGGCGGTGTCCAGCCACGAGAACACGGCAATCGTGATGATCACCAGATAAAACTCGCGCCCGAACAAAGTCATCATCAGGATGGCGATCAGCAGATACGGCACCGCGTACATCATGTCGACGATACGCATCATCACCGAGTCGGTTTTGCCGCCCAGAAAACCCGCGACAGCGCCCCAGGCAATGCCCAGCGCCACCGAAGCGATGGTGCCCAACAGACCCACCAGCAAAGAAATGCGGCCGCCGATGAGGGTACGCACCAGGATGTCGCGGCCCAGTTCGTCAGTGCCGAACCAATGCGCGCCAGCCAGGTGGGCGGCAGGCTGATGGCGCCCCAATCTGTGTCATCAAAGGTATGCGGCACCAGCCACGGCCCGACGATACAGGCGATGGTAATCAGTGCCAGCAACACCACGCTGAACACAGCGGCTTTGTTGCGGGTAAAACGGTTCATGGCATCGCGCCACGGGCTGCGGCCCTTGACGGATTCGAGTGGCAGGTCCGCGACGGTGCCAGCCAGCGCAAGCTGTTTGCGTTTGGAGAACATGGCTACCCTCAGTAACGGATGCGCGGATCGAGCAGCGCGTACGCCAGATCGACAAGCAGGTTAAACACCACGGCGATCACCGTAATCAGCACTACCAGACCCAGTACCAGCGTGTAATCGCGGTTGGAGCGCCGTTGACGATCAGCTTGCCCAGACCGGGCAGCGAGAACACGGTCTCAGTCACCACAGCCGAGGTAATTGCGCTGATGGCCACCGGGCCCAGCACCGAAGCCACCGGAATCAGCGCTGGCTTGAGCGCGTGCCGAAACACGATGGTGCGCATCGGCAAGCCTTTGGCGCGTGCGGTGCGGATGAAGTTGCTCGACATGGTTTCGATCAGGCCAGCGCGCATGATGCGGCCGATGGTGGCGACGTTGATCAGCGTGAGCAGGGCAACCGGCAGAATCATATAGATGGTGTGGCCATCCCAGCCGCCAGCGGGCAGCCAGCCATTGCCGTCCGGGTGCTTCAGCCAGATGGCAAAGATCAGGATCAGCACCGGGCCCATTACAAACGAGGGCACGGTATTGCCGATGTTGCCGAGGAACATCACCACGTAATCGACGATGCTGTTCTGGCGCAAGGCGGCCGCGATACCCAGCACCACGCCGATCACCAGCGAGAACAACACCGACAGGCCGCCCACAGTCGCCGATACCGGCAACGCTTGTGCCACCAGCGAGTTGACGCTCCAGTCGGCGTAGCGGAAGGACGCGCCCAGATCGCCGTGCAGAAGGTCATTCAGATAGTACAAATACTGGCGCCACAGCGGCTGATCCAGATGGTACTTGGCTTGCAGATTGGCCAATACGGCCGCAGAGACCTGGCGTTCACTATCAAAAGGTCCACCCGGGGTGAGGTGCAACATCAGATAGCACAGCGTAATGACGGCCAGCGCAGTGGGGATCGCCCACAGCAGCCGTCGAAAAAAATATAAGACCACATGTGTATTTATCTTCCTGGACGGAACGAAGAAAGGCGCGCCCTCTCGGGACGCGCCATTATTCCAGAAATAAAGCGCAATTGGGGGCTTCTACTGACGGGACGAGTACGGTGTTCCGCTTATAAAAAAGCCCCGAATTTCAAACGCTTAATGTTTGATGATGTAGAAATCCTGGCTCAGGTAATCATCCAGAAAGTTGGTGGTGGTGTACCCCCCAACATAGGACTTCACCAGACGGGCTTTGGCGTACTGGAACATCGGGATGACCGCGTAATCGTCCATCGCAATGCCCATGCTTTGGAGAACGCCGCGTTGCGCTTGCCAGCGTCGGTTTGCTGGCCGCCTTCCTTGATCAGGTTGTCGACGGCGGGGTTGCAATAGAACGTGTCGTTCTGCGCGCTGCCGCAACGTACCAGGTCGAGGAAGGTGGTGGCGTCGTTGTAATCGGCGATCCAGGCGTTACGCGCAATCTGATAATTGCCGTCGTGACGCGTCTTCACAAACACCTTGAATTCCTGGTTTTCCATGCTGGTTTGTACGCCCAGCTTGTTCTTCCATTCCGAGCCCACAAACAACAACACCTTTTTTGTGCATTTCGTTGGTGTTGTAGCTCAGCTTCAGGCTCAGCGGCTTTTTTGCCCGGGCCATAGCCGGCATCAGACAGCAGCTTTTTTGGCCTCGGCCACGCGCTGTGCCATCGGCTCTTTCTGCCATGCGTAAACGGTCGGCGTGCCGCCATCGGTGCCTTTGACAAACAGGCTGTAGGCCGGCGTTTCGCCGTTGCCGGTAACCTTCTGGGTAAGGATGTCGCGGTCGATGACCATGGTCAGCGCCTGGCGCACGCGCTTGTCTTTGAACTCGGGCAGCTTGTTGTTCATGTTGAGGTAATACACACCCAGCCACGGGGTGTTACGCAGTTCTTTGCCAAAGTCTTTTTTGCAGCGAACCGTAGATGCCGGTGGGAAGTTGGTCGGTCCAGTCAATTTCGCCCGACTTGTACATCTTGAGTGCGGTGTCATCGCTCTCGGTCGGGTTGTAGGTCACTTTGGTGATCTGGACGTTTTTTGGCGTTCCAGTATTGCGGATTCTTGGCCAGCACCACGCGGTTGTTAGGCACCCATTCGGCCATGGTGTAGGCGCCGTTCGAAATCATCTTGCCCGGCTTGTTCCAGTCTTTGCCGCCTTTCTCAACGTTGTCTTTCTTTAGCGGGACCATGGTGCTCATGGTGGCCAGGCCAGGGAAGAACGGCACTACGTCGTTGGTTTTGACTTCGAGCGTGTACTTGTCAGTGGCTTTTACGCCCAGTTCTTTCGGCGGCTTTTTTGCCGTCGACGATGTCTTTGGCATTGGTAATGAACTCGAGCAGGATGGTGTACTTCGAACCCGTCTTGGGGTCGACCGCACGTTGCCACGAGTAGACAAAATCATCGGCCGTCACCGGCGAACCATCCGACCATTTGGCATCTTTGCGCAGCTTGAACACCCAGGTGTGGGCGTCGGTCTGCTTCCAGCTTTCGGCCACGCCAGGCAGGATCGCACCATCGGCGCCATTGCGGGTCAGGCCTTCAAACAGGTCGCACAGGATGTAGTTGGATTGCTTGGTCTCGGCCAGGCTGGGGTCCAGCGAATCCGGCTCGGTGCCGTTGTGGCGCACCAGTTCCTGTTTGGCGGCCAGTTGCACACCAGCGGGAACGTTGGCGGCGCTGGCTACCAGAGCGGCCAGGCCAAATGATGCGGCCAGTGCGGCGGCGATGATCTTGCGTGTCATTAAGGCTACTCCTGCCAATCGTGTTGGCGTTCTGGTGCGATAACGCCTGGTATGCGGGTAAACCAGGTGGCTATCGCTGCTTCGGGTCTGGATACAGCCGCAGCGGGTGGGCTGAGATCGGCTGGGGGCATAGCTTAGATCAATTCGCGCGATCCGACATCGTTGAGTTGGCTGCCGTCGGCAAGCGTTAATACTGTTTGCATGCGTCAGGCCGGCAATCGCGCCACGCCGAACACCTGCTTATGCTCGGGTAACTTGATATAACGCAATGAATGCTTGGGGATCGCGTTCGAAGCCGATTTCAAAGAGCAGTTAGAGAGCAACATCCATGCCACTGTAAGCATACCCGGCAAAGTGATGCGCATATCCAACAGGTGTAAGTCTTGGCGTCAGCACGGCTGCCTGTTTGATAGCACAAGAATGCGCGCGCGACGCGGCCGCACGCACAATTTTGGGTCGTTGTGTCCGGAATGATCTGGCTTGTGGGGTGTTCTGGTGCATAGGGTGGGTCGAGACCCACCACTCAAGGCCATCGAGAAGCATGCACCGCTGAATCTCTTCGTGCCTTTGGCTGGTGGGTCTAGACCCACCCTATGGGCGTAAAAAAAAGCCGACCTTTTGGGTCGGCTTTTGAGGTTTTAACGCCGCATCGGGCACACGCTAGCGTGCGCCCCACGCCACAATTAGAACCATTCGGCGTGGAAGATGCCGGGCTTGTCGGTACGCTCGAACGTATGAGCGCCGAAGTAGTCGCGCTGAGCCTGGATCAGGTTAGCGGGCAGGCGAGCCGAGCGGTAGCTGTCGAAGTAGCTGATGGCCGAACCGAAGGTCGGAACAGCAACGCCAGCTTGCACAGCCGCAGCCACCACATCACGCAGCGCAGCCTGGTATTCATTGGCGATCTTGGCGAAGTACGGATCCAGCAGCAGGTTGCTCAGCTGCGGGTTCTTGGTGTACGCGTCGGTGATGTTCTGCAGGAAGCCCGAGCGGATGATGCAACCGGCGCGGAAGATCTTGGCGATTTCGCCGTATTGCAGATCCCATTTGCTTTCTTCAGATTGCGCACGCATCTGGGCAAAGCCCTGCGCGTACGAAGCAATCTTCGACAGGTACAACGCGCGGCGTACCGATTCAACAAAGGCAGCCTTGTCAGCGATGGCAGGCTTGCTGGCCGGGCCATTCAGCACCTTGGCAGCTTCTTCGCGTTCGGTCTTCAGTGCGGAGATAAAGCGTGCGAACACCGATTCGGTGATCAGGGCAGCGGCACGCCCAGGTCCAGCGCGGACTTGGAAGTCCACTTGCCGGTGCCTTTCTGGCCAGCCTTGTCCAGAATCACGTCGACCAGTTCCTTGCCGGTTTCTTCGTCTTTCTTCTTGAAGATGTTGGCAGTGATCTCGATCAGGAAGCTGTCCAGTTCGCCCTTGTTCCAGTCGGCAAACACATCAGCCAGTTCGGCGTTGCTGAGGCCAACCACATCCTTGAGGATGGCGTAGGCTTCGGCGATCAGTTGCATGTCGCCGTATTCAATACCGTTGTGCACCATCTTGACGTAGTGACCAGCGCCATCCGGGCCGATGTAGCCACGCACGGTTCGCCATCTGCCGGGGCTTTGGCGGCGATCTGGGTCAGGATCGGTGCAACCAGGGCATAAGCTTCTTTCTGGCCGCCCGGCATGATGGACGGGCCTTTCAGCGCGCCTTCTTCACCGCCGGACACGCCGGTACCGATGAAGTTGAAGCCCAGGTCGGACAATTCCTTGTTACGACGGATGGTGTCGGTATACAGGGTGTTGCCGCCGTCGATAATGATGTCGCCCTTGGCCAGCAGGGGCTTCAGTTGGTCGATGGTTGCGTCGGTAGCGGTACCGGCCTTCACCATCAGCAGAATACGACGCGGGGTTTCGAGCGAAGCAACGAACTCTTCCAGTGTGTGGTACGGCACCAGCTTCTTGCCCGGGTTTTCTGCAATCACTTCGTCAGTCTTTTCTGCCGAGCGGTTGTAGATCGAAACCGTATGGCCACGGCTTTCAATGTTCAGTGCCAGGTTGCGGCCCATTACCGCCATACCAATTACACCGATCTGTTGCTTGGACATTTCTTCTGCTCCTGTCGGATGCGCGAAGTCGTTGCGACGCGCCTTGTACTCACTATGGAACCAGCCTCTGGGGCTGAACTTGCTATGCGCAACTGGAGTCCAGTTGCACCGGATATGAGGGTCTGATTGCGCCTGTACAAGCACGCAGTGGCCGCTTTTTTCATGTTTTCCGGGATGTTTTGCACGAATGTCGTCATTTGAAATGCCCTGACGCGATGCTGGCCAGCGCACCAACCCGACATACGATACATGCGGGCGGACGAGCCGCTGGCGATGTAAAACTTTGGCATCTTACACCTGCAATCACGATCATTCCACGCTGGTAAGCCTGGACTGCGTTGCGGCAAATGGCAAATGCGCGCGGCGCTCAGTTAAGCGCCTGAGTTTTATGAGGAAATCCTCAGTCTCCGCCGGGCGGACGCCGCAAATGCAAAAAAAGCCGATGCGCGCGGGCATCGGCTTTTTTGCATTGATTCTGGAGCGGGTGAAGGGAATCGAACCTCGTATGCAGCTTGGGAAGCTGCCGTTCTACCATTGAACTACACCCGCAAAGGAGCGCCATTGTAGGGGCATTCTGGCGCGGCATCAACCAGCGCATGATCGGCTTTGTCTGTGGCCGCCTTCGCACAATCGGCCGCTTGCAAATTCTGCTATTTGAAAGCATAAATTCAGCCCGATGCCAGTGGGTCACGTGGCGGGAGGGGTGGATGGCTTTGGTCTGGGCAGGTCACGTGTTTTATCGTCCGCTGCAACGCTCACGTTGGGTGGGCGCGCTGGTGGCATTGGCATTTAATGCTGCGGTGATTGCTTTGCTGTTGTCGATTCGGCAGCGCGCGCCGCTGGCGCAATCGGCACACGATGTGTTGGTGCGTTTGCTGCCCGCAGACCGACCTGCGCCCGCCCAACCCTTGTCGAAAGCGCTGGCGCCCGCGCCACTGGTGCCCC
>BBFD01000170.1 GCA_001313065.1 Silvimonas sp. JCM 19000 | reverse complement strand
GGCGGCCACGCGGCCCGGGGCTGATTCCGACGCGGCGGCTGTTAGCGCAGCAGACGACCGAGCGGTTCCGGCCGGTGATACAAATAGCCCTGGGCGTAATCGATGCCCATATCACGCAGCATGGCGGCGGTCTCTGCGGTCTCAACAAATTCCGCAACCGTCGCTTTGCCGACCGCACTGGCGATCTCGCGGATACAACGCACGGTGGCTTGATCGACCGCGTCGCTGGCCAGTTCTTTAATAAATTGGCCGTCAATCTTGAGCACATCCACCGCCAACGATTTCAGATAACCAAAACTGGCCGCGCCGCTGCCAAAGTCATCCAGCGCAAAGCGGATGCCGCGCGCTGCATGGCCGCGATAAAGTCAGTGGCCTCGCGCAGATTGGTGATGGCGGTGGTTTCGGTAATCTCAAAGCACAGCTTGCTGGTATCCACCTGATTCCGGTCCAGGTATTCCACCACAAAGCGGTGGAAGGCCCGGTCGCCGATCGATTGGCCCGACAAATTGACCGACAGCGTATCCACCTGGCTTAAATCGGCCACGGCCATGGCTTCGCAGACTTTACGCACTACCCAGCGATCGATCCGGCTGGCCATATGAAAGCGTTCTGCTGCCGGCAAAAAAAAGCCCCCGGCGGCACGATGCTGCCGTCGTGTTCGCGCAGGCGCAGCAAGACCTCGCAATACAGTTTGCCGGTGGGCGAACTCAGCGGCGTCAGCGTTGCGCGTACAACTCAAAATGGTCTTCGTCGATGGCTTGTTCCAGCCGCGCCGCCCAATGCGTTTCGCCCTGGCGGCTTTGCAGGCTCTGGTCGTTGTCCAGCCACATCTGCACGCGGTTACGCCCGGCCTCTTTGGCGGTGTAGCACGCGGTATCGGCCGCATGCATGATGGCGGCGGCACTGGCCCAGTTGGGGTCGATGCGCACCAGGCCGATGCTGGCGCCTATGCGAAAGCGTTGGCCATCGTGCATAAAGCGGAACTGGTCAATCTGATCCACCATCTGCTGAGCAATGCGCATGGCCTTGTCCACCGCACAGAATTGCAGGATGACGCCAAATTCATCACCCCCCAGCCGCGCCAGTGTATCGGTCGCGCGCACGCAGCCTTGCAACATGGTGCTGACCTGATGCAGCAACTGGTCGCCCACGCCGTGACCACAGGCGTCGTTCACCACCTTGAACTGATCCAGATCGATATACAGCGCCACATGTTCGCCCTCGCCGGCTTTGGCGTCGTGCAAGGCGCGATGCAAACGCACGTCGTATTCGCCACGATTGAGCAAGCCAGTCAGCGGATCGTGCGAGGCGCGATAAGACATTTCGCTGCTCATTTGCCGTTGCCGTGTGACATCGCGAAACACCAGTACCATGCCGATTGCTTCCTGCTGGTCATTCAGCAAGGGCGCCATGGTTTCTTCGATATCGTATTCGCTGCCGTCGCGCGCAATCAGCACGGTGCCTTCACGGGGCACGCCGGGCAAGGCGTAGCGTTTGCTGTGCTCAGCGGCCAGCTTGAACAACTGGCTAAGGTGCTGTCCGCGCGCATCGGCGTTGGGCCAGCCGGTCAGGCGCTCGGCCACCGGATTCAGATATTCAATCTTGCCGTCGACATCGGTGGTAATCACCCCATCGCCGATCGATTGCAAGGTCACCCGCAGGCGTTCGTTCTGCTCGGCCAGCTCGCGCTCAAAGCGTTTTTTTTCTCGGTGACGTCCTGCATGATGGCGAGCGAATGCCAGGCCTTGCCTTCAACGTCACGTTCCAGCCGCGCACTGAGCAAAACATCAATAATGCCGCCGTCTTTGCGCTGATATTGATAATGCACATCGTCGCAGCGGCCGGTTTCAAACAAGCGGGGTATCACCTGCTCGCGCGCATCCCGGCGTGAGGTCGGCGTCAGAAATTCCCAGGTATAGCGCCCTATCACCTCGTCACGCGCATAGCCCATACGGGCCAGCCAGGTGTCGCTCACGGTAATCAGTCTGGCGTCGGCGTCCATGGTGTGCATCATGGCTGGCGCAATGTGATACAGCATTTGATGCCGCGCCAGGGTGCGATTCAATTCTTTATCAATGCGTTTGCGCTCACCCACATCGCGCGCAATCTTGGAAACGCCAATAACCCGGCCCATCGCATCCCGAATTGCCGAAAGCGTAATGGCCACGTCCAGCCGGTGCCCGTCTTTATGCAGACGCACCGTTTCAAATTGCGAAATCGAGCCATGCTGCAATACATGGCGGATCAGCATGCATTCTTCCTGCACGCCATCATTGGGAAACAGCATCGAGATATGTTGGCCCACCGCTTCTTGCGCGGAATAGCCAAACAGTTTTTTCGGCGGCCTTATTCCAGTTATGGATGATGCCGTCCAGCGATTTGCTGATGATGGCATCGCTACTGAAATCAACAATGGCGCGGTAACGGTCTTCGCTATCCATCAGATCGCGGCTCAAGGCCACGCAACGTTCGCGCTCTTGCAGGCAATCGCTAACGATCTGCGCCAGGCATTGCAGGGTATGGCGTTGGCTGTCGCTTAATTGATGGGCTTGTCGGTCAATAACGCACAGCGTGCCGGGACGGGTGCCATCGCGCAGCGTAATCGGCGCACCGGCATAAAAGCGGATGCCGAGCGAGCCGGTCACCAGTTCATTGTCAACAAACCGCGGATCTTGCGTGGCGTCGTTAATTTCAAACAAGCCGCCTTGCGCGATGGCATGCGCGCAAAACGAAATATCGCGCGCGGTTTCGCTAACGCCTTCCAGACCATAGGTGGATTTAAACCATTGCCGCTCTTCGTCCACCAGGCTGATCAAACTGATCGGCGTGCCGCAGATTTGCGCCGCCATGCGCGTGACGCTATCGAACAGCGCTTCGGGCGCGCTATCCAGAATGTCGAGCTGGTTTAATCGCGCCAACCGGATTGCTTCGGTCATCGCCTGATCTACCACCGTGGAATAAGTTGGGGGAGCACCCATTATTCAGCCCCGCGCACCGAGCGCTTATAGGTTTGATTAGGCGCAAGGATACTGACCGGACGGATGGACCACTACGCGTAGCACTCCTGGGGCAATGCGCCAGCCTGCGGTGGCGTGGCCTTGCCGCGTGGGTACGGACGTCCCGTCCCAACCCTGCCATGCCGCGCTGCAAAACGCGGCGCCATCCTACGTGCTTGCAAGACGCGCGCGCACAGCGCTGGCGCGGCCTGGCGGCTATTGTCAGGGTGCGGCTCGTGCCAGACGGGTTCGCACTTTGCCGAAGCCCCATTCGCTACAAAACCAACGGAAAACCGCGCCATGTTCGGCTTTGATGTACGCACCGCCCGTATCGTCTGGACCATCCTGCTGATCGCACTGCTGGTCTATATCGTCTATGCCGTTTCCACCACGCTGCTGGTGGTGGTCTTTGCTGTCTTTTTTTTCAGTTATCTGATTTACCCGTTGATTGATCTGGTGGACCGCATCCGGCCAGATCGGGTGCCGCGTACGGTTTCAATTGCAGTGGTCTTTGCCGCGGTCATCAGCATTATCGCCACCCTGGGCGCAGTATTCGGCACCCAGATTCAGGACGAAGCCGTGCATTTAAGCCAGCAATTGCCTGGCCTGCTTAATTCCAACCATATTTTTTTGAACGCATCCCGCTGCCGGATTTTCTCAAGCCGGTGCGTGGCCGCATCTTTGCGTTTATTCAAAGCCATATCACCGAAGGCGGCGATAACGTTTCCACCGCCAAACAATTCGGTATCGGCGTGATGCACGTAGCCAGCAATCTCATCTATCTGGTTCTGGTGCCCATCCTGAGTTTTTTTTGCTGATCAAGGAAGGCCCGGATATCCGTAATACCGTCTTGCTGTGGCTGGATCGAAAACAACGCAAATTGTGGGCCGGCATTATTGAAGATCTGGATGTGCTGCTGTCACGCTATGTGCGCGCCCTGCTATTGCTGGCCATTGCCACCTGCATTTCGTACAGCATCGGCTATTCCTTGCTCGGTGTGCCGTATGCCTTGTTGCTGGCGAGTGCGGCCGCGATGCTGGAATTCATTCCTTTTGCCGGGCCGCTGGCAGCGGCGGGCCTGGCCATCGTGGTGGCGGGGTTCAGTGGCTACGCGCATATGTGGTGGCTGATCGTGTTTATTGGCTGCTATCGCATGTTTCAGGATTACGTGCTCAACCCGTTCTTGATGAGCGAGGGGGTTGAAGTCAGCCCGCTGATGGTGATTATTGGTTTGTTGGCAGGTGATCAATTAGGCGGCGTAGCGGGTATCTTTTTTGTCAGTGCCGTTAATGGCGGCGCTCAAGATCATCTTTATTCGCGCCAGTGCTGCGCAAAAAAAACCCGACTTGAGGTCATGCGCAAAAAAAAGATGAAGAAGCGCTGGCCCGCGCCACCTTGCCCGCTGAATTGCCGCCGGATCTACCAGCCGAATTAAAAGACGATATGCGCGATGTTGAGGCGCCGGTGCCGAGCCCCTTGCGCCAGTAACAACGGCAAGTTCTAGGACGCGCCGCCGCCGCGTTGGGTCCACGCCACCCATGCGCCCACCACGGTCGCGGCGCATCGAGCGTACGCCCCAGCACCTGATGTTTGCGCACCAGCGCGGCGCGACTTAGCGTCAGGGTAAAACTCAAACCCCCGGCGGCATTGCGCTCCACCTGAATGGCCCCGCCATGGGCTTCCATCGCGCGTTGCGCAATCGCCAGCCCCAAGCCAAAGCCACTGATTTCCGGATCAGTCTCAAAACGGCGGAACGGCTCGAAGATGGCCTGCAACACATCGTCCGGCAGGCCCGGGCCATGGTCGACAACGGTCACCACCATTTCCGCCGCCGTCGCCACCGCCGATACCTGCACCGCCGTATCCGGCCGGGTGTATTTGACGGCGTTGCGGATGACGTTTTCAAAGGCCCGATACAACAATTCGGCGCTGACACTGGCGACAAACTCGCCCTGCGTCTGCAACAGTACATCGCGACCTTTGCTGCGCGCTTCAAACTGCGCGTCATCGGCAATGGCCACCACCAGTTCCATCACATCAACCCGCGCGCGTTTGATGGTTTCGATGCCATTCTCCAGCCGCGCCAGCAACAGCAGTTCGCCCACCAGCATATTCAGGCGCTGCGCTTCGCGAGTAATACGGGCCATTTCAGGTTCGGTCTCGGCATTGCCACGCCGGCGTTCAGCCAGTTCGATGGCGGCTTCCAGCCGCGCCAGCGGTGAGCGCAATTCATGCGAAACGTCATGCAACAGCCGCCGTTGCGCATCAACCAGCAATTCCAGCCGCTGCGCCATGCTGTCGAAGTCCTCGCCCAGGCGGCCGAGTTCATCGCGGCGCTTGCCCATGCGCGGCATGACCCGGGTGTCGAGGTGGCCCTTGGCGATATTGTGCAAAGCCCAACGTAGCGCCCGCAGCGGCCGCGCCCAGTGCCAGGCCAGCAAGGCGCTGAAGAACAGCCCGACCAGCGAAGCAATCGCCACCAGCCACTGCCACGTCAGCCGGATGCCGGTGTGGTACGACATATACATGGCGCGCGTTACATGCGTGGTCACCGCATAGCGATCGCCATCGGGCGTGCTTAACCATTGCACAAACGGTTCGGCTTGCTGATCGGCGTGGCGGGCAAAGGCCAGATCGTCGGGCGACAGCGGCCGGTTGAGCAGTTCGGCACCCGCTTCATCAATTACAAATACTTCGGGATCAAGCCCCTGATTGCGCCAGTGTTGCAGCAGGGCCTGCGCAGCCCGGATATCCTCGCGCGCTAGCAGCGTGCTGACCTGTTTGACCCGTTCGCCCAAGGCATCGGTCTCGGCGTTTTGCTCCGGAATATGCTCCATGCGCCGCACCAGATCCGAACCCACCACCAGCGTCAGCGCCACCGCAAACATGGCCAGCCAGAAGGCAAACAGAAATTTCCAGAACAGCCGCCCCATGGCTCAGTCCTCGCGCAGCAACTGATAGCCGACGCCGCGCACCGTCAGGATCACCGTGCGCGCCGGGTTGGGGTGCACCAGCTTTTGCCGGATGCTGCTGATATGCACATCGATATTGCGATCAAAGCGCGTCAGCGGCCGGCCCAGCGCTTGTTCGGACAAAGCTTGCTTGCCCACCACACGGCCGGCATTGCGCGCCAGCTCGGCCAGCAGGCTGAATTCGGTACTGGTCAGATCCAGCGCCTGCCCGGCCCAACTGGCGCTGCGATCACCCGGGTTCATGCTGAGCAATCCAGCCACGATCAGGCGGGCGCTGGCGTTACCGCCACTGGACTCATCCGGCTGCAAGCGCCGCAGAATCGCACGTAACCGCGCGGTCAGCTCACGCGGCGAGCAGGGTTTGGCACATAATCATCGGCGCCCAGCTCCAGCCCCAGAATGCGGTCGATATCGTCACCGCGCGCGGTCAACATCAGCACCGGGATCCGGCTGTGCTGGCGGATTTGCCGCAACACTTCAACGCCATTCAGCCCTGGCATCATTACATCCAGCACCACCATGTCGTGCGCGCCGCTCAAGGCGGCTGCGGCGCCCGCCTGGCCGTCTGCGGCAAAGGCCACGGCAAAGCCCTCTTGCTCCAGGTATTCACCCAGCAAGGCGGACAGCGCGGTGTCGTCGTCGATCAATAGCACTCGGGTCATCTGGGATTCTGCAATCAAGGAGGTGGCACGGCCTGAGTATAAAAGCGCCCGCACGCGAGCTGGCAGGGTTTACCTGAATTTACCTGGCATTAACCACCCCCCGGGCGCAATCAGCGGTATCGGTTTGTAGCGTCTACGTCATCTTTACGCGTTTTTTTTACATTCGGTTTACTGCGGTTAACCTGACCACACGACAGAATCCTGCCGTAGACAAACACCGGATTGCTGCTGCCATGTTCAAGCGTTGTTTCTGCCGACTCAGCCCCGCTGCTGGCCTTGCTGCTGGCGGGCTGTGCCGTCGGCCCGGATTATCACGCACCGCAGCCCGCCATGCCGCCGGGCTGGCAGGCCACATTGCCGCATGCGGGCAATACACAACAGTTGCTGGCGTGGTGGCAACAAGCGGGCGATCGCGTGCTGACGCAATTGATTGCCACGGCAGAAGCTGACAGCCCGACGCTGGATCAGGCTTGGGCCAATATCGAAAACGCCCGCGCCACGCTCGCCAGCGATAACGCCGCTTTGTGGCCGCAAATCAGCGGCAACGCCAGCGTGACGCGAGCGGGCGATAAACGCAGCGAGGCAGTGCCCGCCAGCACCAATCGCAGCGTCGGCGCCGATGCCTCGTGGGAGCTTGATCTGTTCGGCAAAATCAAGCGCAACCAGCAAGCCGCCAACGCCCGGATTACCGCCCGCGTGGCGGACTGGCACGATGCGCGGATCAGCCTGGCCGCTGAAGTTGCCACCGATTATGTCGACTATCGTGCTTGTCAGTTGCAGGTCGACGTGTATGCGCGCAGCGTCAAGTCGTATCAAGAAACCGTGCGCCTGACCGGTGTCAATACCGCCGCCGGTTTGCAACCGCCTTCCGAACTGGCTCAGGCCCGCGCCAACGCCGCCGCCGTCAGCATTGCCCTGACCAGCACCCGCGCCAGTTGCGATCTGACGGTTAAATCGCTGGTGCGGCTCACCGGCATGGACGAACCGCAATTGCGCACCTTGCTGGGGGCGGCGCCGGATGCCCTGCCCGCGCTGGGCGAGGTGGCGGTAAATAGTGTACCGGCGCAATTGCTGCAACAACGGCCGGATCTGCCTCGGCCGAACGTGAACTCGCTGCCGCCAGCGCCGAGATTGGCGCTGCGCAAGCGGCCAAATACCCCGACCTGACTTTAACCGGCTCGATCTCACTGTCGTCTTTATTGCAAGCCGGTACGCGCAGCACCTTGCTGCCGTGGTCGATTGCCCCCGCGCTCACGCTGCCGCTGATTGATGGCGGCGCCAATGACGCGGCCGAACGCGCTGCCATTGCCCGTTACAACCTGGCGCTGGCCAGCTGGCGCGGCAAAGTGCGTAGCGCGGTGCAAGAGGTGGAACAAGCCATGGTCAAGCTCAATAGCGCGGCGCTGCAGCAGAACGATTACGCCGTCAGCGTGCAGGGCTATCAGGATTACGAAGACGCCGCCACCACCAACAACAAGGCTGGCCTTGGTAGTGCGCTGACGCTGGAACTGGCGCGGCGCGACACGCTTAACGCCCGCGTCAATCTGATCGGCGTGCAGCGAGATCGAATCGAAGACTGGATTGCCCTCTACAAAGCGCTGGGTGGCGGCTGGACCGCCGACAGCGAGGCCACCGCGCCGACACACAACACCGTTACACCCGGAGCCGCACTATGAAGCCCGCCGTTAAATATCTGATCGTTGCGGTGGTGGTTGTCGCCGCTGGCGCTGCCACTGTTTTATTAAAGCGCTCGCATGCCGAGGCCAAGCCCGAGCCCAGCAGCGCCACGGCCAAAACCGCGCTGACCGTGCAACTGGTACGGCCGCAGCAACGCGACTGGAACAGCGCCATCCGTGCCACCGGCGTTTTTGGCCGCATGGCAAGAAGCAGTGATTGCGGCCGAGACCGGTTCGCTACGCATCACCACCGTGCAGGCCGATGTCGGCAGTCAGGTTAAACGCGGCCAGGTACTGGCCACGCTGGATACCGCCGCCATCGGCGCCGACATCGCCAAGCACGAAGCGGTGGTGGCGCAAATGCAGGCGGCCTTGTCACAGGCCAGATCAGATGCCGACCGGGCGCGGGTGGTCAAAACCACGGGTTCTTTATCAGAACAAGCGATCACGCAATATCTGGTGGCGGAACAAACCGCGCAGGCCAATCTGGCTTCGGCCCAGGCCGATTTGCAGAATGACCGTATCCGCTTGCAGCAAACCGAAGTGCGCGCCGTGGATGATGGTGTGATTTCGTCGCGCAGCGCCCTGCTGGGCAATGTGGTGTCCACCGGCTCGGAATTGTTCCGCATGGTGCGGCAGAACCGCATCGAGTGGCGGGCCGAAGTGGCGCCCAGCGAGCTGCCCGGCATCGCCAGCGGCCAGGCCGC
>BBFD01000169.1 GCA_001313065.1 Silvimonas sp. JCM 19000 | reverse complement strand
CGGCCGCGCAAGCCTTGCGCATCGTCGCAATCACCTCATGCCCGACCGGGATCGCGCATACCTTTATGGCGGCGGAAGCATTAGAGCAAGCTGCCCGACAACGCGGCGACCAGATTCATGTGGAAACCCAGGGTTCGGTCGGCACGCAAAACAGCCTGAACGCGGCGCAGATTGCCGCCGCCGATCTGGTGCTGATTGCCGCCGACGCCCAGGTCGATCTGGCGCGCTTCGTCGGCAAACCGCTATATCGCTGTGGCACCAAAGTGGCGATCAGCGACGGCGCAGCTTTGATCACGCAAGCGCTGGCGGATGCCCGGGTCTGGCGCAACGAAAATAGCGCCGAAGCGGCCAGCGAGCCTGCTGAGACCGGCAAGGCGGGTAATGGTAATGGCCCGTACAAGCATCTGATGACGGGCGTGTCGTACATGCTGCCGCTGGTGGTGGCAGGCGGTTTACTGATTGCGCTGGCGTTTGCGCTCGGCGGTATCTATGCGTTTGACGACACGCACAAAGGCACGCTGGCATGGGCGCTGTTCCAGATCGGCGCCAAAGGTGCGTTTGCCTTGATGGTGCCGGTGTTGGCCGCGTATATCGCGTGGTCGATCGCGGATAGACCGGGTCTTACCCCTGGCCTGGTGGGTGGCATGTTGGCCAGTACCTTGGGCGCGGGTTTTCTGGGGGGTATCGTCGCCGGGTTTATCGCGGGTTATGCCACGCGCTGGCTCAATCAGCGCATTCGTTTGCCGCGCAACCTGGCCGGGCTCAAGCCGGTACTGATCCTGCCGCTGCTCTCCACCTTGGTGGTGGGCCTGCTGATGTTGTACGTGGTGGGTGAGCCGGTTGCGCTGGTACTCAAAGCGCTGGAAACCTGGCTTAAAGGTCTGCAAGGCAGCAGTGCCTTGCTGTTGGGCGCAATACTGGGCGCGATGATGGCCATCGATATGGGCGGGCCGGTCAACAAGGCGGCGTATGCCTTCAGCACCGGCCTGGTGGTGAGTGGCGTTTATACGCCGATGGCGGCGGTGATGGCAGCAGGCATGACGCCGCCGCTAGGCATTGCGCTGGCGTGCTGGCTGTTCAAAAAACCGCTTTACGGCCGAAGACCGCGACGCTGCCAAGGCGGCTGCGGTGCTGGGTCTGGCTTTTATCACCGAGGGCGCGATTCCGTTTGCCGCGCGTGATCCGATGCGGGTGCTCCCGGCATGCGTGTTGGGTTCGGCGGTGGCGGGAGCGATTTCGCTGGCGGCCGGGGCGGGGCTCAAAGTGCCGCACGGCGGTGTTTTTTGTGTTGCCGATTCCCGATGCGATCAGCCATCTGGGCATGTATATCGTGGCGCTGGTGGCCGGTACGGTCGTCACCGCGCTGGCGCTGTTTGTACTGAAACCGGCGCTGGATAAAGCAGCCAGCACCGGGGCGTCTGCGTAAGACTGAGCAGCAAGCCAGTGGCGCTCGTTGCGACGAGCGCCACATCTGGCTCGACTTCTGCCGTTTTCGCACCTATGCCATATACATATGTCACCAGGCCCAAGGTATGCTCGCGCCATTACTCGGAGTGGCTATGGTTCGGTTGTTCAGTTTTGTGTTGGCAGTGGGCGCTTTATGTTGCGAGGGCGCGGCCCACGCCGATAGCGTCAACAAATGCAAAGATGCACGTGGGCGCACCGTGTATCAAAGTGATCCCTGTGAGGTAAGCGGCGCGCATTTTGTCAAAGCCGTGACCGCGCCGCCGCGTTTGAACGGCGAAACGGCCAGCGCGGTGCAACTGGCGTCCGCCCAGCCGGTGGCCGACAGCATTACGCCGGAATGCCGTTTATTGCGCGAAGACAAAAAAAACGCAATGAAGACAAAGCCCGCCTCCGCGCGGATGCCTGGCTCAAGGCCGACCATGACTGGATCGTCAAGCGCATGGCCACCATCAGCTGCCAGCCGGAGTAAACGCAACTCCCCGTTCGGGTGAGTGGCAGCCGGGCCGTATCCATGATTTGCAAACTCGGCCATCCGACTATCGTCTAGGCTTTCCCGTACCTGGAAGCCTGCCATGCTCCGTTCCTTAGCGTTTTGTCCGTCCAGCTTGCTGGTCGCGCTGCTGTCTGCCGCTTTGCTTGATGTTGCCTATGCCGCTGAGGCCCCCGCAGGCGTTGCGGTCGGGGCGCAATATGACACCAGCCATGTCTACGTGCCGGTGGCCGACGTCAACGCGTTTGCCGCCAGCTTTATCGCCACCTTTGGCGGCAAGAGCACCCCGCAAGGCGTGGCCACGGTGACGCCTACTGCCAGCAGCACCACCACCCAGTTACTGCAAACGCCGTATGGCACCGTGTCTTTATTCGGCTTCAAGACGCCGATTCCGTATGGCTTTGGCACAGAACGCACAGGCTACCTGGTCACTGATCTCGATGCCGCGGTCAAAGCCGCGCAAGCCGCCGGTGCGGCCGTGGTGGTGGCGCCGTTTGATGATCCGATCGGGCGCGATGTGGTCATTCAGTGGCCGGGCGGCGTCAATATGCAGTTGTACTGGCACACCACGGTGCCGCATTACTCGCCGTTTGCATTGGTGCCGGAGAACCGTGTCTATGTGTCGCCGGACAAGGCTGATGAATTCATCGCCGACTTCCTCAAGTTTGCGCACGGCAATATCACGCAAGACAACGCGCACGCCCCGGCCAGCGAAATTGGACGCAGCAGCGGCGATTATCGACGCGTACGTATCAGTTCCAGCTTTGGCCGCATGACCGTGCTGGTCACCGATGGCCATCTGCCCTGGCGTATGGCCGCGAAACCACCGGCTACGCCGTGCCTGCGCTGCGCGACACGCTGAGCCAAGCGCAAGCGGCCGGGGCGCAGCTGCTGGTGGCGCCTTTTGTGGTGCAGGGTCGCACCGCCGCCATGGTGCAGTTCCCCGGTGGCTACATCGCAGAAATCCATCAGGAAGCACAATGAAGTCGAGCGCGACGGTGGCAGCGCTGACCATGCTACTGAGCGCTGCAGCGTGGTCAGAGGACGTGGCAACGCGGCCCGCACTAAACAGCAATCGCTGGATGGAAAACTGGTCCGCGCTCAGCGATCCAGCCATGCGCAGCGAACCGTTGGACCGGTTGAAATATCTGCCGCTGGCCGCCGATGACAGCGCCTGGTTAACGCTGGGGCTAACGCTACGGGAGCGCTTTGAATATAACGACGCCGCCAACTTCGGCATCGGCAATAGCCATAGCGACAGCTGGTTGTTGCAGCGTGCGCAATTCCACGCCGATGCGCGCTTCGGCCCGCATTGGCAGGCCTTTGTGCAAGTGGAGGATGACCGCGCTTATGGCAAACAGAATCTGGGCGGCGCCGATAAAGACCCGCTCGATTTACGCCTGGCTTTTGTCGCCTACAGCACGCCCTTGCCTGATGGCAGCACACTCAAAGCCCGCGTCGGCCGCCAGGATTTTGCCTTCGATTTGCAGCGTTTTGTCTCGTCGCGCGATGGCCCCAATGTGCGGCAATCATTCGACGCGGCATGGCTGGATTGGGAAACCAGCGACTGGCGCGTGCTGGGCTTTATCAGCCAGCCGGTGCAATACGCCGCCGATGCCCCGTTTGATGACACCTCGAACCGACACTTCCGCTTTGATACGCTGCGCGTGGAACGGCATGTGCTCGGCGGTAATGAGCTATCGGCCTACTACTCGCGTTATGCCCGTGATAACGCGCGCTACGGCGATGCCAAAGGTGACGAAACCCGGCATGTCTTTGATGCGCGGTTTGCCGGCAAACAAGCGGCCATCGATTGGGATCTGGAAGCAATGGGCCAGACGGGCTGGGTGGGCAATACCCGCATCCGGGCGTGGGCGGTGGGGGCACGTGGTGGTTATAGCTGGAGCGCGGTGCCGCTCAAACCGCGACTGGGCTTGCAGCTGGATGCCGCGTCTGGTGATCACCACGCCAGTGATGGCACGGTTGGCACCTTCAATCCGCTGTTCCCCAATGGCAATTACTTTGCGCTGGCGGGCTACACCGGTTACGCCAATCTGTATCAGCTCAAACCGTCGCTGACGCTGAGCGTGGCTGCGGCCACCACGCTGCAACTGGCGCTGGCGGGGTTGTGGCGGCAAAGCACGGCCGATGCCATTTACACGCAGCCCAATGTGGCGGTGGCGGGCAGTGCCGGGGCGGGCAGCAGCTGGACTGGCGTGTACGATCAGCTGCGGCTGGACACGCGCTTTAACCCCAATCTAAGCGGCGCCGTTGAACTGGTGCATTACCAGATTGGTGGCACGCTGCGTGCGCTGGGGGGGCACGACAGCAATTACGCCAGTGCCGAACTCAAGTTCTTGTGGTAGCGCTGGCCCGGGTGCGTTGCAGTTGAAAATCAGAATTGCAGAATGCCGCGCCGCACCGCGATGGTGACCGCGTGGGTGCGGTCGGCGGCATGCAGTTTGGCAAGGATGTTTTTTTCATATGCACTTTGACGGTGTCTTCCGAGATATCCAGCCCAACCCCGATGCGCTTGTTGGATTTGCCGGCCGCCGCCAGTTGCAGTACTTCAGTCTCACGCGGGGTGAGCGTGCCTTCGGACATATACTCCGCCAGCTCCAGCGCCACCTCGGCCGGAATGCGCCGCTGGCCGCGATGCACGGTGCGGATGGTTTCCAGCAAATCGGTGCGCATCATGCTTTTCAGCACATAACCCACCGCGCCCGCCTTGATGGCGCGCAACGCATGCACGTCGCCCTTGTACGTGGTCAGCACCACGATGCGCGCGTGCGGATCGTACTGGCGGATGGCGTCGATCGCCTGCAGGCCACTTACGCCGGGCATCTGCAAATCCATCAAGGTCACATCCGGCGCGTGTTGCCGATACAGTGCCAGCGCATCCATGCCGTCGCAGGCGCCAACCAGCGTCATCTCGTCCATGCCTTCAAATACCGCGGCTATGCCTTCGAGAATTAAAGGGTGGTCGTCGACCGCCAGTACGCTGATCGGGCGATCGCTTTGCCGCAAAGTCATGACGGGAGCTCCGGACGGGGGTAGCGCAAGCATAACGCGGACGCCGCAAGCAGACAGTCACCCGATGGAGGGATGTATTTGCTGGCCAGGCCCGCGTGGGGCGTATCGGTGCGTGCGGGCAGGGAAGCCGCTCCCCCATCCGGGTAAGGTGCCGCATGGTCACAACGGCGATTCGCGGCGCTGCAGGCTTGCGTATCGTTTGCCTCACCCCATGACGCTGCCCTGCGGCGTCCGGCAAACCAATACATCGTCCCCACGGAGCGCACCATGTCCATGCCCAAAGCCCAGGCCGTTGCCGGCCCCAAACTGCTGAGCCCAACCAACCACACGCTGATCATGATCGATCATCAATCGCAGATGGCCTTTGCCACCAAGTCGATTGATGCCGTCACCCTGCGCAATAACGCCGCACTGGTGGCCAAGGCCGCCAAAGAATTCAAGGTGCCGGTGATCCTGACTACCGTGGCGGAAAAGACGTTTTCCGGCCCGATTTTCAGCGAAATCAAAAGCGTGTTTCCGGATGAAGTCGTCATCGACCGCACCAGCATGAACACCTGGGAAGACGAGCGCATTTCGGTGCGCGTCAATGCGGCCGGTAAAAGCAAGATTGTGCTGGCAGGGTTGTGGACGGGCGTGTGTATTGTTGGCCCGATGCTGTCCGCCATCGAGCAAGGCTTTGAGGTGTATGTGATTGCCGATGCCTGCGGCGACGTGAGCGACGAAGCACACGAACGCGCCATGCAACGCATGATCCAGGCGGGCGCGCAGCCGATGACCTCGGTGCAATACCTGCTGGAACTGCAACGTGACTGGGCGCGTACCGACTCCTATAACGAGACGGTTGCCACCGCCATGGCACACGCCGGTGCCTATGGTCTGGGCATCATCTATGCCAAGACCATGTTTGGCGCATCCGAAGGCCACTAAGCGTTTGCGCACGACCCGGTCATCCGTTTTTTCTCTGCAACGTTGCCCGCGCCATGGTCGTGGGCGCGTTGCCTGCAAGGAGCAGGCCTCGCCATGCCAGCGCAACTGATATTTTTGAACGGCCGTTTTCACACGGTCGACCCCAGCCAGCCTACGGCCAGCGCAGTCGCCATCGACGGTGGCCGCTTTGTGGCAGTCGGCGACGCCGAAGCCGTGCTGCGCCTGCGCGACGAGCGCACGCAAGTGATTGATCTGCACGGTCAGACTGTGATTCCGGGCCTGAATGACTCGCATCTGCACCTGATCCGCGGCGGGCTTAACTACAACCTGGAATTGCGCTGGGAAGGCGTGCCCTCGTTAGCCGATGCGCTGCGCTTGCTGCAGCAACAAGCGCGCGTCACGCCAGCGCCGCAATGGGTGCGTGTGGTGGGCGGCTGGAGCGAGTTCCAGTTTGCCGAGCGCCGCATGCCCACGCTGGATGAGATCAACGCGGCCGCGCCCGACACGCCGGTATTCATCCTGCATCTGTACGACCGCGCTTTGCTCAACCGCGCCGCGCTGCGCGTGGTGGGCTACGACAAAAAACACGCCCAATCCCCCCGGTGGCGAGATTGTGCGCGATGCGGCGGGCAACCCCACCGGCATGCTGATCGCCCGTCCCAACGCCATGATCCTGTACGCCACGCTGGCCAAAGGCCCCAAGCTGCCGCTGGAGTATCAGGTTAATTCGACGCGCCAGTTCATGCGCGAGCTCAACCGCCTTGGCTTGACCAGCGCCATCGATGCCGGTGGCGGCTTTCAGAATTATCCAGACGATTACGCCGTCGTCGAGCAACTGGCGCGGGAGCAGCAACTCACCATCCGCATTGCCTACAACCTGTTTACCCAGCGTAAAGGGCAAGAACTGGATGACTTCAAAACCTGGACCGATCGCGCAAAAAATCGGCAGCGGTGACGACTTTTTTTTGCGCCTGAATGGCGCAGGCGAAATGCTGGTGTTCTCGGCTGCAGATTTTGAGGATTTTCTGGAGCCGCGGCCGGAACTGGCCGCGGGCATGGAGGCCGAGCTGGAGCAAGTGGTGCGCCATCTGGTCAGCCAGCGCTGGCCATTCCGGCTGCATGCGACTTATGACGAATCAATCAGCCGCATGCTGGATGTGTTCGAGAAGGTCAATCGCGAGATTCCGTTCGATGGGCTGCATTGGTTTTTTCGATCACGCCGAGACGGTTACGCCGCGCAATATCGAGCGCATCAAAGCCTTGGGCGGCGGCATAGCCATCCAGCATCGCATGGCGTTTCAGGGCGAATATTTTGCCGAACGCTACGGCGCTGAGGCGGCCAGTCTTACTCCGCCGGTGCAGCAAATGCGCGCCATCGGCGTGCCGGTGGGGGCGGGCACAGACGCCACACGCGTGGCCAGTTACAACCCCTGGACCGCGTTGTACTGGTTGACCAGTGGCCGCACCGTCGGCGGGCTCAAGTTGTATGACGACGCCAACCGGCTGACGCGTGAGGACGCGCTGGCGCTGTGGACCGCAGGCAGCGCGTGGTTCTCCAGCGAGCAAGGCAAAAAAAGGCCAGATCAAAGTGGGCCAGTTTGCCGACTTTGCCGTGTTATCGGCCGACTATTTCACGGTGCCGGAAGACGCCATCAAGACCATCGAAGCGGTGCTGACCGTGGTGGACGGCAAGATTGTGTACGCCGCCGAGCGCTTTCAGGCCTTGGGCCCGCCGGCGTTGCCGGTCATGCCGGATTGGTCGCCGGTGCGCAAGGTGCCGGGCCACTATCGCGCCGCAGCGCAGCCCACCACGGCTGCCAGCGCCCATCAATGCAGCGGCCCATGCCAGGTCCACAGCCATAGCCATGACGTGGCGCGCAAATCCAGCGTGCCGGTGCGCGATTTCAGTGGCTTCTGGGGCGCGTTTGGTTGTTCGTGCTTTGCGTTTTAAGGAAAGCAGCAATGGATAAATTCAAAGTACCGGCGGCCTGTTGCTGTCGTTTATCGTGGGCGTAGGTTGCCAGCTGGCGCGCATCCCGGTGCCGTCGCCACCCGTTTTGACCGGCGCGCTGTTGGTGTTTGTGATGAGCCTGGCTACTGGCTGGTGGATAAATACCTGGCGCACCAGCCGGCCGAGCAAAAGAAAAAATTGTGCTGGCCACGATCTGACGCGGGAGGCGCGCCCATGACCATGTTGATCATCGGCATCGTGTTGTCCTTTGCCGTCGGTGCCTTGTGCCGTGCGCTGGATATCCCTTCACCTGCGCCGCCGTCGCCCATAGGCGCATCGTTGGTGGTGGCGATGACGCTGGGTTTTGTGCTGGCGGGATGGTGCACCTATGAATAATCTGAAGCGGGTATTGATCAGCTCACCAGTCAGCCTGGATGTCGGACTGCTGTTCTTGCGCCTGACCGGAAGCGCACTGCTGTTTTATGTGCATGGCTGGCCCAAGGTCATCCACTACCACAGCGAACTGCAACATATCGAAGACCCGTTCGGCCTGGGCGCGCCGTTCTCGCTCTGGTTTGCCGTGCTGGCCGAAGTGCTGTGCCCGATAGGCATCGCGCTGGGCCTGCTGACCCGGCTGGCGGCGCTGCCGGTGCTGGTGGTGTTGGGGGTGGCCTTGCTGTTTGTGCACGCCGACTGGAGCATCGCCGACGGCCAGTTTGCCTGGTTGCTGCTGATCATCTACGCCACCATCGTCGTGGCCGGGCCGGGCGCATATTCGCTGGATGCGCGGCTGGCGCAAGCTACCGCATCACACAGGAAAACTGCATGACCTTGCCGGATCGGGAAATCACCCTGGGAGTGAGCTACGGCTTTGTAGCTGGCTATGTCGATACGCTGGGCTTTATCGCGCTAAGTGGCTTGTTTACCGCCCATGTGACCGGCAACTTTGTGCTGATCGGCGCCACGCTGGCGCATTTCGGGCACGGGGTGCTGTTAAAGCTGGTGGCATTCGCCGCGTTTGTGCTGATGGTGGCGCTCACCCGGCTGCTGTTGCTGGCGGTACCTGCGGCGCATGCCTTGACGTTCACGCGGGTGCTGCAGGTGGTGTTGCTGGCCGCGTTTATGGGCCTGGGCATTGCCGCGCGCGGCATGG
>BBFD01000168.1 GCA_001313065.1 Silvimonas sp. JCM 19000 | reverse complement strand
CGGATGTCGAAAGGCGTCGGCTTCATGCGCCAGCGCGCTGACGCCCACGCTGAGCAGGGCATTCTTGATGCCGGCTTGCCACCAGCGATCGGTCGCCGGGTTGCTGAAATCCAGCCAGGCACCTGCGCCGTCACGCAGCGCTTGCAGATCGGGCTTGCCATCGAGGCCTTTGATCAGCAGGCCCAGTGTCGCCGCCTCGGCATAACGCGGGTGGTCGGCGTATAGATAAGGCGTGATGCTGGCGACGACCCGGATGCCGCGCGCAAGGCCGCTGCGCATCAGCGCCGCAGGATCCGGAAAGCGCTTGGCATTCCAGTGAAACACATGCGGCTTGCGGCCTATGCTGCTGTAGCCCGGCGTCAGTTGCAGCGCGTCGCAGAGCATGTCGTGCTGCTGGCAGCCGCGCATAAAGTCGTCGCAGCGGGTTTCGGCATCCGCCGCATCGGCGTAGCAGGTGGCGCTGCTATTGAATCCAAGCGCCCAACGCGGCATCAGCGCCGGGCGACCGGTAAGCCAGGTGTAGCGCTGCACGATGTGCAAGGGCGTAGCGCCGCCGATCACGTAGTAATCCAGATCGCCATGGTCAGCGACAAAGCTGCGAAAACGGCCGTAACGGGCGTCCACTTCGCGACCCATATCAAAGGTGCAGTCGGCCAGCGTGTCGTAGAACAGGCCGACTGCGGCCGGGCTGTGGCGCTGCCACGCCAGGTAAAAGGGAATGTGCTTGTACAGCGGGTCGCTGCTGCTGGCGTGGTAGCCATCGGCATCGCAATTGCTCAGGCGATAGCGTTGCCCCGCACGGTTAGCAGGGCCGCTGCGTTCGCCGAGGCCAAAATACATCTGGTCTTCGGCATGCTGCAGATAGTGGTAAACCCGGTGATCCCAGCCGCCCCAGTTGATGGCCTGCGCGGTGCGATCGGCGGCCACACTGTACCAGGTCTGGTCGATCCGGCTTTGCCATTCGCAGCGCAAACCGGCGAGGGTAATGGTCAGGCGTAACTGGCTGGTTTCGACCACAAGCTGGCCCGGCAAGTGGCGAATCTGATAGTCGGGAAGGGCAAAGCCACGCAGATCAAAGCGATCGCGCCCGCCGCTGGCGACGTCGCTCTGGCCCGGGGCGATGGCCCAGCTGTGCGGCTGGTTCAGCGTGGCGCCGGGCAGGACCAGTACCCGGATAATGTCGGTCTCCAGCACAAAGACGTGCGCCAGATGTTCATGGTCCGTGCTGCGCAACGTTAGCAGTGCGCCCTGGCGGGTGTGCAAGGCAAACACGGGTGGATGAGCAGAATGGGGCACGGCGGCAGTCCTTGCGACAAGAGAACAAACAACGGGGCGGTGGCCCCGTTTGCGTCAGCGCAGTTCAAAAGCGTGAGATCAGGCCCAGCCGCAGGCGCCATTCGGTATCGTCATTGCGTAGATCGGCGGTATTGCCCATATAGGCCACCTCGGCATACGGCAACAGATTCGGCTGCAAGGTGTAGGTGACTTTCAGGTTGTGCAGATACTGGCTGGAGCGACCGTTGTTGTAGACAAACTGACTGTCGTCTTTTTTTTGTTCCAGGCGTAGTTGTATTCGATGGCGGTCTTGTCTATCCATTTGGTGAGCCAGAAATCCAGCTGCCACGCACTGTCGTTGTTGCTGTGGACCTGGCCTGCGGGCATGCCACGGCGGGTCACCGAGTCGTAATTGGCGTGGTCGTAACGCACGCGGGCATCGGCTCGCCAGGTGGGCCAGAATGCCCAGTTGGCACGCAGATACGGCTTGATCGTCGAGCCATTGCTGTTCCACGTCAGCACGCCACCGGGCAGCACGGTGACGCTGTCGCTGGCTGGAATGGCATACCAGGCTTCGATTTCGCTGTAATCGCTACGGAAGCTGTCTAGCGAACCGCTGCCGTTAAATGCCGCGGCTTCCAGCGAAGCGCCAAAGCCGTTCTGCCAGACATTGGCGACTTTGACGCGGCTGCGGTATTGCTCGCTACCGGTGCGATATTCGCCGCGCACGTCGACTTCAAAAGCGTGGGCACAGCTGAAAGCACCGAGCAGGCTGATGCCGATTACGGTATGACGAAGGATGGGACGGATGGTCATGACGGGGGCTCTCCCTGGGTGAATGGGGAGCGAGTATTTGCTTGTGACAGGCAATTAAATTTGCGCTGGATCAAGCGTGGAACAGGGCGTTCCGCTGCGCTAAAAACACAGCGGCGGTGCCGTTTTCAGGCCCGCCGCGTATGTGCATCGCATTTTGAGATTATGGAGCGGGAGGTACGTAAAAAAGTACCACTCGGACGACGCTTAAACCGCGCCGGTCTGCGCAATCAAGGCGCGGGCCGCGGCTTCATCCCAGCCGCTCTGCATGACCTTGAGCAAGGCCACGCGTTCTTCTAACAACACCACCGCTTCTTTGACGCCAGCCACCCGGCCCAGCTGTTGCGACAACTCGGCCGCGCTGCCGCGCCATGCTTCGCCGATATGGAACATCTGCGTCTTGACCGGCAAGGGCGGTTCCAGCCCTAGCGTAACCACCAGCCATACCGCCATCAGCGCGGCACACAGCCAGAACACCGGTGTCGCGCCGACGTGCTGATACAGATAACCGGCCGCCACCGAACCGACAAACATCGCCAGTGACTGGCAGGTGTTATACACGCCCATGGCCGTACCTTTGGCGTCGGTGGGCGCAATTTTGCTGATCAGGCTGGGCTGCGTGGCTTCCAGGATATTGAAGGCGACAAAATAAAGGCCCAGCCAGACAAAAATCATGACCAGATTGGGCATGTATAGCGCCATCCCCGTCTGCGCCACCAACATCAGCGCAATGGCCAGCAGAAACACGCGCTTAAGCAGATTGCGTTTTTCCGCCACGATGACCGCAGGCACCATCAAGACAAAACCGACCAGCACCACCGGCAAATAGACTTCCCAATGCTGCGCGACCGGGATGTGGCCGGTACTGGCGAGCAAGAGTGGCATGACCGTGAACATGGCCATTTGCGCGGCGTGCAAAGCAAATACGCCGTAATTGAGACGACGCAGCTGCGGATGCTTGAGCACGGCGGGCAGGCGGCTGGGGTTGGCCTCGGCGTCGGAATGAAAACGCGACAAGGTGGGCGAAGGAATGATCTTCCACACCCCGATCAAGGCAGCGACCGCAAGAATCGCCGTCAGCAGAAAAAATACCCGGCAAGCAACCCAGTTGGCCAGCGTCGGGGCCGCGACCAGCGACACGGCAAAGGTGGTGGCGATGCTGCCGCCTATCATTGCCATGGCTTGGTGCGATTTTCTTCGCGCGTCAGGTCAGCCAGCAGGGCCGTAATGGCGGCGGAGATTGCCCCCGCGCCTTGCAGCGCCCGGCCCGCGATCATCCATTCAATGCTGTGGGCGCTGGCGCAGACCACGCTGCCGACGGCAAACAGTACCAGACCGACGTAAATGACTTTTTTTGCGGCCGACACGGTCGGACCACATGCCAAAGGGCAGCTGCAAGAAGGCCTGCGTCAGACCAAATGCGCCGAACGCCAGCCCGACCAGGGCGTGGTTATTGCCGCCCTCAAGCTGCGTGGCGTACACCGCAAACACCGGCAAAATCAAAAAACATGCCCAGCATGCGCAGGGCATACAACCCGGCCAGGCCGAGCGAAGCGCGTAATTCCAGAGGATTCATCGTATGAGTATCTAAGCGGGTCAGGCAGCGCGTTGATGGTCCAGATCAGGCAGGAACATGGTGATCAAACCCAACAAAGGCAAGAACGCGCACAGGTGGTAAACAAATTCGATGCTGGTGTGGTCGGCCAGCACCCCCAGCGTGGCGGCACCGATACCGCCCATGCCAAAGGCAAAGCCAAAGAACAGGCCCGACACCATGCCCACTTTGCCGGGGATCAATTCTTGCGCATACACCAGGATGGCCGAAAACGCCGAGGCCAGCACCACGCCAATAATGACCGTCAGCACACCGGTCCAGAACAGGTTGGCGTAGGGCAGCACCAGCGTAAAAGGAGCAACGCCCAGGATGGACGCCCAGATGACATACTTGCGCCCGATGCGATCGCCAACCGGCCCGCCGATGACGGTGCCCGCAGCGACGGCAAACAGGAACACAAACAGATGCACCTGCGCGGATTGCACCGAGACACCAAATTTCTGGATCAGATAAAAGGTGAAATAGCTGCCGATGCTGGCCATATAAAAAAATACTTGGAGAAAATCAGCGCCAGCAGAATGGCAATCGAGGTGCCGATCTGCTTGCGGCTCAAATCATGCGCCGCCACGCGGCGCTTTTGGCGCGCGCGCCCTGGCGATGGACACGATACCAACCGCCCACCTTGTACAGCACCACCATGCGACCAGCGCCGCCAGCGAAAACCAGGCAATGCTGCCCTGGCCATGCGGCACGATAATTGCAGCGGCTAACAAGGGCCCCATTGAACTTCCGAGGTTGCCCCCCACTTGGAACAGGGACTGCGCCAGGCCGTGCCGGCCGCCCGAAGCCATCCGCGCCACGCGGCTGGATTCCGGATGGAAGATGGAAGAACCGGTGCCGACCAGCGCAGCTGCCAACAGCAACCAGCCAAAGCTGGGCGCCACCGATAGTATTAATAAACCTGCCAGCGTAAACCCCATGCCTATCGGTAAAGAATACGGTTGTGGTTTGCGGTCGGTATAAAGCCCCACCACCGGTTGCAGCAACGATGCGGTGATCTGATACGTCAACGTAATCAGACCAATCTGGGTAAAACTCAGATGAAAACCGCCTTTGAGGATCGGGTAGATCGCCAGGAATAACGACTGGATCATGTCGTTGAGCAAGTGCGAAAAAACTGATCGCGCCCAACACGCCAAAGGCGGTGGACTGTACCGCTGAAGCGGCAGGCGCCGGCGTGGCCGAGGTGGTTGCGCTGGTTTGCATAAGCGTATCGTCGCACCGAGAGAGAGCGGAAAACCGCCATTCTAGCAGGCCGGCGCACCACACCAGGTTGAGCCGCCGGTTTTTTTTATCAAGATGGGTCTCGCAACGCCCGGCCTTACTGGCCGATTCTGTTATATTCACGGATTGCCCGCGTGGGCATTCAGCACATTGGCATCAGGCCCGGATAATGAGCTACCGTCCTACCGCAGAACAAGATATCCCGCTGATCCGCATCCGCGGCGCACGCACTCACAACCTCAAGAACGTCAGTCTCGATCTGCCCCGCGGCAAGCTGGTGGTGATTACGGGGCTGTCGGGCTCGGGCAAATCTTCACTGGCTTTCGACACCTTGTATGCCGAAGGCAGCGTCGTTACGTCGAGTCTTTGTCGGCCTACGCCCGCCAGTTTTTGCAGCTGATGGAAAAACCCGATGTTGATCTGATCGAAGGCTTGAGCCCGGCGATCTCGATTGAGCAAAAGGCCACCAGCCACAATCCGCGCTCCACCGTCGGCACGGTCACCGAAATCCACGATTACCTGCGCTTGCTGTTTGCCCGTGTGGGTACGCCGTACTGCCCGGATCACGATCTGCCGCTGGAATCACAGACCGTCAGCCAGATGGTGGACCATGTGCTGGCGCTGGAAGAAGAAACCCGGCTGATGATTCTGGCCCCGCTGATTGTGGGCCGCAAAGGTGAAAACCTTGATCTGTTTGATGAGCTGCGCGCGCAAGGTTTTGTGCGCGTGCGCGTGGATGGCGAGACCTACGAACTCGACGCCGTGCCCAAGCTCGACAAGAACAAAAAAAGCACACCATCGAAGTGGTGATCGACCGCCTTAAAGTGCGCGCCGATCTGAAACAACGGGTAGCCGAATCGTTTGAAACCGCCTTGCGCCACGCCGATGGCCGCGCCATTGCGGTGGAAATGGATAGCGGCAAAGAACACTGGTTCTCGTCGCGCTTTGCCTGCCCGGTGTGCAGCTTTAGCCTGCCCGAACTCGAGCCGCGGCTGTTCTCGTTCAACAATCCGATGGGCGCCTGTCCCAAGTGCGACGGCTTGGGCCAGATCACTTTCTTTGATCCCAAACGCGTGGTGGCGCACCCCGAGCTCAGCCTGGCCGCTGGCGCGATCAAGGGGTGGGACAAGCGTAACCAATTCTATTTTCAGATGTTGGGCAGCCTGGCAGAGCATTACGGCTTTGATCTGAACACCGCCTGGGAAGACCTGACCGACGAAGTACGCACCGCGGTGCTGCATGGTTCGGGCAAGGACCAGATCGCGTTTATTTATATGAATGAGCGCGGTAGCAAGTTCGAACGCATTCATAGCTTTGAAGGCATCATCCCCAATCTGGAACGCCGTTATCGCGAGACCGATTCGATGACGGTGCGCGAAGAACTGGCCAAATATCAGAACAACCAGCCTTGCCCCAGCTGCGGCGGTTCGCGGCTGCGCCGGGAGGCCCGCTTTGTCAAAGTCGGCACTGAAACGCTGCATGCGATTGCGCAAATGGCACTGCGCGATGCCAGCCAGTTTTTTTACCGCGCTGGAATTTGAAGGCAATAAAGCGCAGATCGCTGAAAAAAATCGTCAAGGAAATCCGCGAACGCCTGGGCTTTCTGGTTAACGTCGGGCTTGATTACCTAAGCCTGGAACGCAGCGCCGACACGCTGTCGGGCGGCGAGGCGCAACGGATTCGGCTGGCTTCGCAAATCGGTTCGGGTCTGACCGGCGTGATGTATGTGCTGGACGAACCGTCGATTGGCCTGCATCAACGCGATAACGACCGTTTGATCGGCACGCTGATGCGCCTGCGCGATCTGGATAACACCGTGATCGTGGTCGAACATGACGAAGACGCCATCCGCGCCGCCGATTACCTGGTCGATATGGGCCCCGGCGCGGGCGAGCATGGCGGCTCGGTGATTGCCGCCGGTTTGCCAGCCGAAGTGATGGCCAACCCCGATTCGATTACCGGCCAGTTTCTCAGCGGCACACGGCGGATCGAGCTGCCGGAAGCGCGGCGTTCGCCTGATCCAGACAAGTGGTTCACGCTGAAAGGCGCGCACGGCAACAACCTAAAATACGTTGATCTGGCGCTGCCAGCGGGTTTGCTGGTGTGCATTACCGGCGTATCGGGCTCTGGCAAATCCACGCTGATCAACGACACGCTGTACGCCATCGCGGCGCGTGATCTGAATGGCGCTTCGTCCGAACCGGCGCCGTTCCAGGAAATCAACGGCCTGGATCTGTTCGACAAAGTCATCAATGTCGATCAATCGCCTATTGGCCGCACGCCGCGTTCCAACCCGGCCACGTACACCGGTTTGTTTACGCCGATCCGCGAATTGTTTGCCGGTGTGCCCACCAGCCGCGAACGCGGCTATGGTCCGGGGCGTTTCAGCTTTAACGTCAAGGGCGGCCGCTGCGAAGCGTGTCAGGGCGATGGCGTGATCAAGGTTGAAATGCACTTTTTTGCCGGATGTGTATGTGCCGTGCGATGTGTGTCACGGCAAGCGCTACAACCGCGAAACGCTGGAAGTGCAATACAAGGGCAAGAGCATCACCGAAGTGCTGGAAATGACGGTGGAGCATGCGCTGGAGTTCTTCCAGGCCGTGCCCACCGTGGCGCGCAAACTGCAGACGCTGATGGACGTGGGCCTGGGCTATATCCGCCTGGGTCAGTCGGCCACCACGCTGTCGGGGGGCGAAGCACAACGGGTGAAGCTGGCGCTGGAGTTATCCAAGCGCGATACCGGCCGCACGCTGTATATCCTGGATGAGCCGACCACGGGTTTGCACTTCCACGATATTGATTTGCTGCTGGGCGTGGTGCGCCGTTTGCGCGAGCACGGCAATACCGTGGTCGTCATCGAGCACAATCTGGACGTGATCAAAACTGCTGACTGGATTGTCGACCTGGGCCCGGAAGGTGGCGCGGGCGGCGGCGAGATTATTGCCGTCGGCACGCCGGAAGATGTGGCCGCCAACAAGAAATCGCATACCGGGCATTACCTGGCACGCGTGCTGGAATCGCACAAATAAGCGGGTTATGCGTGGCTTGAGTGGATAAAAAAAACGGGACCGACTGGTCCCGTTTTTTTATTGCACCGTGGCAGGGTTACGGCAAGGCGTGCAGATGCGCCGCCACCGCCGGGCTGAAGTTAAAGCCGTCGTACTTGTCCCAGTTGATCGACCACGTCATCACACCGCGGAAGGTCGGGTAAGCCTGGTTCGGTTTAACCGTGCCGCAATTGGTCAGCGTGGTCAGGCAATCCACGGCCGCGTTGACGGTCGCGGTGGTCACAAAGCCGCTATTGGCCGACTTGTTGCCGCTTGGTACGCCAAACGCCACCTGATCCGGACGCAGACCGGTAAAGCTGCCCGAATTACCATAACCCAGCGGGAAGCCTTCGATCAGCATCTTGCTGCCGGCCACCAGCATGTCCACCGAACCTTCCGGCAAGGCATTGGCGTTATACGGCGTGTACAGGCCACCGTTGTTGTAGTACTGCACGTGGATCACGGTCAGCTCGTTGCGCAGGCCGTCGATAATCGGCAGATACGCGCCCCAGATGCCGCCATAGGTGATGTAGCCGCCTTGCACGTATGGATGCTCAGGCGCCATCGACAGATAGAAGCTGCTGCCGACCTTGGCTTTCAGTTGCTTAACACCGGTGACCAGGTTGTTGATGATGGCTGCGCCGGACGTTACGCCGCTGCCGCTTTCCAGATCCAGATCGATCCCGTCAAAGCCGTATTTGGTGATCAGCCGTACAGGCTGTTCACAAAATTGGTGACGTCGGAGGCGCTGTTCAGCGTAATCGAACCGTCCTGACCGCCCAGCGACAACACCACTTTTTTTGCCTGCGGCTTTCTTGGCGGCGATTTCGGCGATGAATTGCGCTTCGGTGCCGGCATCGGGGTCGAGCGTAAAGCTGACGTTGCCGTTGCCCGCGTTGTCGGCAAAGGCCACCACGATTACGTCGTAGTCATTGCTGACGTTGGCGATGTGGAAGGTCGGGCCGCTCGGATTGGTGAAGTTATGCCAGTAACCCACCAGCGCGTGCTTGGCCAGCGAACCAGACGGCGTCGGCGTGGGCGCAGGGGTTGGCGCTGG
>BBFD01000167.1 GCA_001313065.1 Silvimonas sp. JCM 19000 | reverse complement strand
TCACAGCCGTATCCGCTGCCGTCCGACGGCATGGGCGGCAGCGCGCGGGGATGATCAACTCCCAGACAACCGCACTGGATAACCGGTCGCCCTGCCCCGGCCCTCCGCCTGATCAGCCAGACTGAACACAAGGCCATGAAGCCCGAAGAACCTCACCAAGCCCAAGCGCTGCTGCAACCTGGCCGCAATTGCTGGCAGATTGCCCAGGCCGACCGGGTCGCCGTTTTGATCGATGGCGACGCGTATTTCAGCGCCTTGCGCAGCGCCATCGCCAAGGCGCGGCACTCGGTATTTATCGTGGGCTGGGATATCGACAGCCGCTTGTGCCTGCAACCCAACGGCGCCAACGACGGCCTGCCCGAAGCGCTGGGGGATTTTTTTTGCGCGCGGTGCTGGCGCGGCAGCGCAGCTTGCATATCTATGTGTTGAACTGGGATTACACCCTGCTGTTTGCCATGGACCGCGAATGGCTCAGCTCGCTCAAACTCAGCTGGCAAGGCCAACGGCGGCTACATTTTCGCCTGGATGCGCATCCGGTACTGGGCGGCTCACATCATCAAAAAAAAGTGGTGGTGATCGACGACCGGCTGGCCTTTGTCGGCGGCATCGATCTGACGCACAGCCGTTGGGATACGCCAGCGCATGATTGCGAGCACGAATTACGCTGCAACGCCGACGGCGCGCCCTATCAACCCTTCCATGACGTGCAGGCCATGTTTGATGGCCCGGCTTCGCGCATTGCCGCGCAACTGGTGCGCGAGCGTTGGCATAACGCAACCGGCGTGCGCGTGCCGCTCTGGCAGAATCGCTCACCTCCGCCGACAACAACCCGTGGCCTGCCGATGTCGAGCCCGATTTCCAGCAGGTGCAACTGGCGGTTTCGCGCACCGAGCCACCCACCGATCAAAGCAACGGCGTGCAGGAAATTCGCCAGCTCTACGATGACGTCATCGCGCAGGCGCAACGCAGTCTCTATTTTGAAAACCAGTATTTCAGCTCTGGCGCCATCGCCGCCGAGCTGGCCGCGCGCCTGGCCACGGCAGATGCGCCCGATATCGTGGTGGTAAGCCGCCGCGTCAATAACGGCTGGCTGGAGCGCATTACGATGGGGGTGCAACGGGCCCGGGTGCATGCCTTGATGAAGCAAGCGGACCAGCATGATCACTACCGTCTGTATTCGCCCGAGATGCCCGGCCTGGAAGAAACCTGCATCAATGTGCACGCCAAGGTGGTGATCGCCGACGATGACTTTTTTGAGCATCGGCTCGGCCAATATCAATAACCGCTCGATGGTGATGGATACCGAATGCAATATCGCCATTGAAGCGCGCGGCCGTGCCGATATCCGTGCCGGTATTGCACGCGTGCGGGCACGCCTGCTCAGCGAGCATCTGGCTTGCGAGCCGGAAGACGTGGCCGCCGCCATCGCCGAACATGGCCGCCTGATCCCCTCGATCGAAGCACTGCAAAAGCCAGGCCGTACGCTGGCCCCGCTGGATCCGGTGGCGCGCCCCGAAGACGAAGCGGTGGTGCCGGCTTTGTCCGTGCTCGACCCGGAACGCATCGTCCCCACCGATCAACTTGTGTCGCAACTGGTACCGCACGCAGCCAAACGGCCGTTGCGCAGCCGTTTGATGGTGATCGCTGGCGTGGCGCTGGTTTGCCTGGCGCTGGCCGCGCTCTGGCGCTGGACGCCGCTGGCGCAATACGTTGATCCGCAAGCCTTATCGCGCCTGGCCGCCCGCGTGCGGGATATGCCGCTGTCACCCCTGATCGTGATTGCGGCTTATGTGCTGGGCACGGTTTTGATGTTTCCGCATTCGGTGCTGGTCATCGCCACCGGCCTGGTATTCGGCCCTGCGTTGGGCATTGCTTATGCCCTGACAGGCACGGCTGCTTCGGCGGCGTTTACCTTCTGGATGGGCACATGGCTGCCGCGTGATGCATTGCGTCGCATCGCAGGCCAGCGTGCCAATCGGCTGTCGATGAAGCTGGCGCGGCGCGGCATTATCAGCGTGGCGTTGCTGCGGCAGATTCCGCTGGGGCCGGTGGTCATCGTCAATCTGATTTGCGGCGCCTCACACCTGAGCCTGCGTGATTTCATGATCGGCACCATGATAGGCATGACGCCCGGTTCCATTATTACCGTGCTGTTTGTGCACCACTTTGCCGAAGCCGTGCGCCACCCCAGCACCGGCACCTTTGGTGCGCTGATCGGGCTGGCTGCCTTGTTGATCGGTGTGGCCTTCTTTGCCAGCCGTTTGTTGCGCCGCGCGGGCGAACGCCAGGGCATGGAGCCGGCATGAACGCAAAAAAACTGAACGCCTCGATATGCAGCTTCAGGACGGCAATCCGGCTGACTCGCCCTGGCCGCTGACCATAGCCACTTATAACATCCATGGCGCGGTCGGCTACGACCGCCGCCGCTCGGCCCAGCGCGTGGCGGCGGTGCTGCGCCAGATCGATGCCGACGTGGTAGCGCTGCAAGAAGTGCCGATGGGGGACGAACACATCCCCGACATCCTGGCGGCCATTACCGACCTCACCGGCTACCAGGCCGTGGCCGGGCCGACCATCGACCATCAACATCGGCGCTACGGCAATGCCGTGCTGACGCGGCATCCCATCCGCGCGGTACGCAATGTCGACTTGTCGTTTGGCTCGGCCGAACCGCGCGGGGCGCTGGATGCGGATATCGAATGCCATGGTCATTTGCTGCGCGTGGTTGCTACCCATCTGGCTTGCGCCCGGCCGAGCGGCGTAATCAAGTCAAACGTCTGCTGGAAACCTTCGATACCGACACCATGCCGGTGGTGTTGCTCGGTGATCTGAACGAATGGTTTGTCTGGGGCCGCCCCCTGCGCTGGCTCACCACGCGCTTTCAGAAAACCCCGTCCCCGCTCACCTTCCCTTCATTGCGCCCGGTATTTGCGCTCGACCGCATCTGGCTGCACCCCCGCGAACGCCTGGTGCGGGTCTGGGCGCATAACACCCGGCTGGCCCGCCAGGCTTCGGACCATTTGCCGCTGGTGGCGCATATCGGGCGTTAGGTTCACTGCGCTGGTGCGAGCGGAGGCAAGGCACGCACGGCTTGCAACAGCCAGTCTGCGGCGACGAGCAGGTCTTGCAGCAAGCGTGCGTACGCAGGCTGGCAGAGTGCAACAAACCAGCAAACTCGGCGGGAGCAGGCGGCTCTGATTTAAGGTTGCCCGTGCGCAGCAAGTTGTCGAGCGTCATGTTCGCTGCCGATCAGGGGCAGCAACGGCTGCGCCAGTAATCGGGTGGCAAAAGCGTTGCCGTTGCGTACGCGTCGTGTCCATTCGGCTTTGCTGTAAACGGTGAGATTGATCGGCCGCGACAAGGCTTGTGCGGCCCCCTCCAGCTGCGTGTACAAGTCGGCGTAGGTCAGCGTTTCGGAGATCACCAGCAGATCAACATCGCTACCCGCGTGCTCGTCACCGCGCGCTATCGAGCCGTAGATTAAAGCGATATCAATCTGGCCCGCTACCGGCAAAAGTGCCTGCCGCACAAGGTCAGAAACTCCGAAAGTTTTGCGTATCAGGCTAGCCATTTCCGCGTAAATCGGGCAGTCACGATTGGCCTGATAGTGACGTTGATTGCCCACGGTCGTGCTTGAAAGCAAACCGGCGCTGCTCATGCGCTTGAGTTCACGTTGCACCGATGCATTGCCGCCGCCGGCCAGCCGAATAAGCTCATTGGTATAAAAGCTGCGATCGGCGTTGCCAAAACAAAGCGCCAGCAGTTTTTTGCTGGACGCGACTAAACAGAACGGCACCAAGCCGGAAGAAATCGTACTCATAATGAGTATGATCATACTCGTTTTGAGTATGATTTTGCGCTGATGCTGCATTCGCTGCCGCTGGCGTGCGCCAGCCGCCTACAGCGGCCGCCCCGCACGGCGATTAGGCTGAGTGCTGTCTTGCTGTGTTTTCTCAGGAGCCTATATGTCTTCAACGCGCTGGATATTGCTTGCCAGCCTGTGCCTGGCCGCTACCGCCCAGGCGGGGCAGCGCTATCAATGGCAATGCGTGGACGCACAAGGCAAAGCAGCGCCAGGCAAAACCGTGGCGGAGGCGTTGCAGCCGCAGCAGATGCATTTCATTTTTTTTCGGATGGCGCGCCCGGTCGCAAACTGGTGGGCCAGCGTAGCGATGGCGTGTGTAGCAGTGCCACGCTGGTGCTGGGCGAGCAGAAATATGCCTGCGTGCCGTACAAGGCGGTCGATGGTCAAGGGCGCACCGGTAAAGCGCTGGATCGCAGTGCTTGTCACGGTGGAAATTGAGCATGGCGCACGCGCATATCGGTATTTCCGGCTGGCGGTATGAACCCTGGCGCAAAGTGTTTTATCCCGAGGAACTACGCCAGGCCGACGAACTGTTTTACGCGTCGCGCGCTTTATCCAGCATCGAAATCAATGGCTCGTTTTATGCCCTGCAAACGCCGGAGCGCTACGCCGATTGGTACAATGCCACGCCGCCCGATTTTATTTTCAGCCTGAAGGCCCCGCGCTTTATTACCCATATCCGCCGCCTGCGCGATATTGATGGACCGCTGGCCAATTTCTTTGCCTCGGGCGTGTTCGAGTTAAAAGAAAAAACTCGGCCGATGTTATGGCAGTTTCCACCTTCTTTTCGCTTCGACGCCGATCTGTTTGAGCGCTTTCTGGACCGCTTGCCGCGTGATCTGAACGCCGCCGCCCGGATTGCCGAGAAACACGATAGCCATCTGCGCACCAAAGCCGATCTGGCGGTGCCGCATAACCATCGCATGCGGCATGCGGTGGAAATCCGGCACGAATCATTTGCCACGCCCGACTTTATTGCCCTGCTGCGTAAATATCATGTGGCTTTGGTGGTTGCCGATACCGCTGGCAAATGGCCGCATCTGGAAGATCTGTCTGCCCCGTTTGTGTATGTGCGATTGCACGGCGCCGAGAAACTCTATGCCAGCGGCTATACCGACGCGGCGCTGGATGATTGGGCCGCCCGCATCAAAGCGTGGATGGGCGGACACACAGCGCTGGATGGTCCGCGGGTGGCTGAACCGGCGGCTGCAACTGCGCGAGAAGTTTTTTTTGCTACTTTGATAACGACATCAAGGTACGCGCGCCGTTTGATGCGCAGCGACTGATGCAACGGCTGGGTCAACCCGTACGGCAAGCCGCTGGCGCGCCGCTACCGCCCGAGAAATAAATCCCCGCCAGCGGCAAGTGTCAGCCATACACCGATACGCAAGCCGCCTTGCCTGCCGCAGCATGGCCTTCAATCCGCTGTCTTTTCCAATTCAAACCGTCTTGAGGACCTGTCATGTCCGATTCGTATCTGTGGTGGCAAAAAGGGGTGGTCTACCAGATTTATCCGCGCTCGTTTCAGGATAGCAACGGCGATGGCGTGGGCGATCTGAACGGCATACGCCAGCGGCTGGATTATCTGCAATCGCTGGGTGTTGATGCGATCTGGTTGTCGCCGATTTATCCATCACCGATGGCCGATTTCGGCTATGACATTTCGGATTACATCGATATCGATCCGGTGTTTGGCACGCTGGCCGAATTCGACGCTTTGCTGGCGGATATCCATGGCCGCGGCATGAAGTTATTGCTCGACTTTGTGCCTAACCACACCTCGGACCAACACGCCTGGTTTAAAGAGTCACGCCAGTCGCGTATCAATCCCAAGGCTGACTGGTATATCTGGAAAGACCCGGCTGCCGATGGCGGTCCGCCCAATAACTGGCTGTCCAGTTTTGGCGGCAGTGGCTGGCAATTCGATGACGTGCGCAAGCAGTACTACTATCACGCGTTTTTTTAAAAGAGCAGCCTGATCTGAACTGGCGTAATCCGGCAGTGCAGGATGCCATGCTGGATGTCATGCGTTTCTGGCTGGATCGCGGCGTGGATGGCTTTCGCATTGATGTGATCTGGCATCTGATCAAGGACGAGGATTTCCGCGCCAATCCGCCCAATCCTGATTACGACCCCAATACCGGCGAGCAAAACAAACTGCTCAGCACCTATACCACCGACCGGCCCGAAGTCCATCAGGTGATCGGCCGCATGCGCAAACTGCTGGATGAATATCACGAGCGCATGATGGTGGGCGAAATTTATCTGCCGGTACAAAAGCTGGTGACCTATTACGGCACGGGCGGCGATGGCGTTAATTTGCCGTTTAATTTCCAGCTGATTACCTTGCCGTGGAATGCCAGCGTAATCCGCAATGCGGTGGACAGCTATGAGGCCGCCCTGCCCGATCATGGCTGGCCCAACTGGGTGCTGGGCAATCACGACAATCATCGTTTGCTCACGCGCATCGGCGCAGCCAGGCGCGCGTGGCAGCGATGCTGCTGCTGACGTTGCGCGGCACGCCCACCATGTATTACGGCGACGAAATCGGCATGCATGACATCGACGTGCCGCCCGAACTGGTGCAAGACCCGTTCGAGAAAAAAACAACCGGGCATAGGCTTGGGGCGTGATCCGGAACGCAGCCCCATGCAATGGGACGCCAGCCCCAACGCCGGCTTCAGCACGGGCCGACCGTGGCTGCCGGTGCCGCCGGATGCCCCAACCAATAACGTCGCCGCGCTCGAAACGCAAAATGATTCGATGCTGGTGTTCTATCGCCGCTTGCTGGCGTTGCGGCGCCAGGAGCCTGCGTTGGCCGTCGGCTCGTACCATGACTTTGGCACGCCCGCCGAGGTCTTTGGCTATACCCGCAGTTTTGAGGGACGGCGCCTGCTGGTGCTGCTTAACTTTGGCGGATCGCCGCAGCCGGTCGAGCACGGCCACCTGCTGCATGGCGAAGTTTTGCTGTCGACTTTGCTGGAACGCGTGGGCAGCCAGGCCAATGGCGATTTCACTTTGCAGCCGCACGAGGGCGTGGTGATTTTGCTGGCTGATCGATAAATCAGGGGCTTAGCGATTTTTTTAAGAAATATTCGAGCGAGAGTGTTGACACAAAAAAGGGGCATTGACCATAATGCGCCTCTCTCGCAGCCAAGCAACAACGGCAGCGAAGCCCAGGTGGCGGAATTGGTAGACGCACTAGGTTCAGGTCCTAGCGCTCGCAAGGGCGTGGAAGTTCGAGTCTTCTCTTGGGCACCAACAGTTTTAATGAAAAAACCCGCTTCGGCGGGTTTTTTTCATTTCCGGCGTTAACGCAGTCCCCTGCGCTGAAATCCGGACCCACAGCCCCAGAAGTTGCATGAGTTTAATCATGCAATTTCGGGGCTATTTTTTTGTTTGCGCGCCCGCCCCGGCCTCAGGCGTCAGCACCACCTTGCGGCAATCCTCTTTCTTCTCATTAAAAAAATTTCATAGCCTCGCGCCGCTTCCGCCAGCGGCAAACGGTGCGAGATGATCACGTCCGGATGCAGCTTGCCTTCCTGAATAGCCTGCAGCAGCTCGGGCATATAACGCTGCGTGTGCGTCTGGCCCATCTTAAACGTCAGACCCTTGTCGAACGCATCGCCAAACATAAAGCCGTGGATAAAACCGGCGTACACGCCCGGCACGCTGATCACACCGCCACGGCGCGTGGCGGCAATGGCCTGGCGCAATGCCACGCCGCTGGCGCCTTCCAGCTTCAGATTGGCCAGCGTGGTTTCCAGCAAGCTGCCTTTGGCCTCAAAACCGATGGCGTCGATGCTGGCATCCACGCCACGGTAATCGGTGGCTTCGATCATCAGTGCAGCCGGGTCATCCACCTCATCAAAGTTGATGGTTTCAACGCCGTAGGTGGCACGCGCAAACGCCAGCCGGTACGCATGATGGTCAATCATGAAGATGCGTTCCGCGCCTTGCATGCGCGCGCAGGCGGCGGCCATCAGGCCCACCGGGCCTGCGCCAAAAAATCGCCACGGTTGATCCCGGCCCCACTTCGGCATTCAGTACTGCCTGGTAACCGGTGGGCAGGATGTCGGACAAGAACAGCACTTGCTCATCGGCCAGCCCTGCGGGCAACACCAGCGGGCCCACATTGGCGCGCGGCACCCGCACCAGCTCGGCCTGGCCACCGGCGTAACCGCCATACAGATGGGTGTAGCCAAACATGCCGGAACCGCTGCGAATCGACTTTTTTTGTTCATGATGGTGCCGCGCGACGGATTGGTGGTTTCGCAGGCGGCGTACATGGCTTTCTCGCAAAAGAAGCAGTGGCCGCAGGCGATGGTAAACGGCACCACCACCCGATCGCCGCGTTTGACTTTGGTCACACCGGGGCCAACGTCCTCGACGATGCCCATGAATTCATGGCCCAGGATATCGCCCGCCTCCATACCCGGGACCTTGCCGCGAAACAAGTGCAGATCCGAACCGCAAATGGCGGTGGCAGTCACCCGCAGGATGATGTCATCCGGGTCTTGCAGGATGGGATCGGGATGGGTATCGACACTTACATGATGGGCTTTGTGATAAGTCAGGGCGCGCATGGCAGGGCTCCTCGGGACGGGATCGTCGCTAAGCCCAGTGTGCGCAAGCTGGCCGGGCTTGGGTGTATGCGGCGCACGTAATGTGCTGTGGGAGCGAATGCGGTGCCACCACCGTACGCGCCGACGGCCTGCCAGACGAGCACGCCAGCCCGCGTGTCAGGGGCGCTCCGCTGGTCCTGACACTGACACCGTCTGTCAACCAATGTATCACCGCGTAGCTACGCCAAGCCGCATGTTTGCTGGAAGCGGGTCTGGTGGCGGGCGGTGACTGCGTAGTCGTGTATCCACTTGTTGACTATGATCGGCCCACGCGCGCCTACGAGCGCGCGCGCAGTTCAACTAAAGAAAGACAAGAAACCTATCGGAGGATGTACCCATGAAATCGAAGTCTCGCCTGTTCGGGCGCGGCAAGCTGGCGCTCGCCGCTTTGCCGGCTGCCTTTGCCGCCCTGTCCGCATTTGCTTACCCCACCTGGGTAGACGGCGGCACCTATAGCGCTGGCACCGTGGTGTTTTATAACGGCCACGATTATCAAGCGCTGGTTACGCAAACCGATTATGTGGGCGCCAACTGGAACCCGGCCGCCACGCCCAGCCTGTGGAAAGATCTGGCGTAGATAGCAGCGCCACGCCGACCCCG
>BBFD01000166.1 GCA_001313065.1 Silvimonas sp. JCM 19000 | reverse complement strand
CGCGATTTTGCGCGCTTGATGGGGGGCCACATCCAGCTCGCCAGCGAGCCCGGCATCGGCACCACGTTTAGTGTGCATGTCCCGGTCACCCCCACCGCAGCGGCCGAAGAACGTTCGCCGGTGGCGCGCTGGCAAGACAAGCTGGAAGGTCGCACGGTGTTGATCGCCGAAGACCAGCCGATCAACCGTGATTTGCTCAGCGACATCCTTACCCGTGCCGGTGCGACCGTGCTGGCGGCCGAGGATGGCATCGATGCGCTCGGCTTGTGGCGCGAGCACCCCGAAATCGACACCATCGCCGCCGACTTCCACATGCCGTTCATGACTGGCGTGCAGTTTGCCCGCAGCGTGCGCAAGCTCGGCTTCAAGGGTGTGTTCTTGCTGGTCAGCGCCGGCCACTCGCTGGATGAAGCCGAGTTGAGCGAGGCCGGTGTCGATCGCTGGATTGGCAAGCCGTTTACTCGTGCCGCCCTGCTCGAAGCCATCGCGGGCAAGCCACGCAGCGGCAGCCCGATTCCACCTAGCTCGCAACCGCTCAACCTGGAAGAAGCGGCCGAAGCACTGGCTACGACATCCCCAAAGCCATGAATTTTGCGCGGCGCGGGCTGGATCGCATTGCCGCTTTGATGGACGCCTTTGTGGATGACACCAGCACCGAAGATCGCATCCGCCACGCGCATAGCGCCAAAGGCATCGCCGGACAGATCGGCTCCAACCGGCTGATGCAAGCACTGGCCCGACTGGAGCAAACACCCGAAGCCGACCGTCTGGCCGCAGTGCAACTGGAATTGGCCGCAGCCGAAGCCGCATTGGCCAAACGCCAGCGGGATCAACAAGCAATAGCGGGCTAGCGCGGCGCCCGCCAAGGCCAGCGGCATCGGGTACAATGCGCGGTTTCGGCCACTCTCACTTCTTATGAATCAGTTTGTTCAGAGCCGCGCCGCGCGCTGGCTGGCCTTGCTGCTGTTTGCCGTGATCTGGTTCAGCACCCTGGGCTATCGCAAGGTGATTACGCCGGACGAAGGCCGCTACGCCGAGATTGCGCGTGAAATGGTGGTCAGCGGCGACTGGCTGACGCCGCGCCTTAATGGCATCAAGTATTTTGAGAAACCCGCACTGCAATACTGGGCCACGGCCGCCAGTTACAGCGTGCTGGGCCAGAACGAATTTGCCGCCCGCCTGTGGACCGGCCTGACCGGTTTTGCCGCCGTACTGTTCGCTTTTTTTTGTCAGCCGCAAATTATGGGGCGAGCGCGTTGGCATGATTGCCGCCATGGTGCTGGGCAGCTGCACGTGGTGGATGGCCAACGGCCATTTCAATTCGCTCGATATGGCGTGAGCGCCTTTATGAGTGTGGCCATGGGCGCGTTCATGCTGGCGCAACGCGACGCCGCCAGCAAAAAAACGAAAACCGCAATTACATGTTGTTGTGCTGGGCCGCAATGGCGCTGGCCATTTTGTCGAAAGGCTGATCGGTCTGGTGTTGCCGGGTGCGGTTCTGCTGCTGTATTCGCTTATCAATCTGGATGCGCGACTGTGGCTTAAATTGCATATCGGCAAAGGTATATTGCTGCTGTTGCTGATTACCGCACCGTGGTTTGTGGCGGTTTCGCACGCCAATCCTGAATTCGCCTACTTCTTTTTTTATCCACGAGCATTTCCAGCGCTTTCTGACCACCGAACACAATCGCACCGGCGCCTGGTGGTATTTCGTGCCGTATTTGCTGGCGGGTTCTATGCCATGGCTGAGCGTATTGCCGCAAGCATTACGCCAGGGCTGGGCTAAGTCTGCTGCGGAACACTTCCAGCCCAATCGATTTCTGCTGATCTGGGCGGTATTTATTTTTTTTCTGTTCTTTTCGCGCTCTGATTCCAAATTGCCGTCGTACATCCTGCCCATTTTTCCGGCGCTGGCCATGCTGAGCGCGCAAGTGCTGGCGCGGCTGTCGTCGCGGGCCTTGCGCTGGCATCTGCTGGTTGTCGCTGGCCGCGTGGCCACGCTGGTGGCCGTGCCGTGGGTGGCAAAGCTCAGTAGCGAAAAAAACGCCGCAGATTTATAATGCCGCCTTTGCCGACTGGTTGATTCCGGCAGGCATCGTGTTATTGGCGACGGGGGTGGTTACTTTCTGGCTGGCGAATAAAGGCCGCAACTGCCTGGCGATTGCCACCATGGCCGGTGGCGCTTGGTGGGATTGCAATTGCCGATGCTGGGCCATGAATCGTATGCGCATACCAATAGCGCGTTTTACCTGGCGCAAGACATGCAACGGCAGATGTCGCCGCAAACCACCTTGTATGCCATCGGCTATTACGATCAGAGCCTGCCGTTTTATTTAAAGCGCACGCTGCAGTTTGTGGAATACACCGATGAATTTGCCATGGGCCAAAAAAAATCCGAGCCCGACAAGTTCATGACGCTGGATGCCTTTATGGCGCGTTGGAACAAAGAACCACAGCCGATGGCAGTGGTGTCAAAAGACATTTATCAACATTTGCAGCAGCGTGGCCTGGCCATGCGCGTTGCAGTCAGCGACCCGCGTCGCACTGTGATCGTCAAACCATGAAACTTGCTGAATTTGCACTGATTGTTTTTTGGCGTATTGCTGAATGCCGCCGCTCAATTGCTGCTCAAAGCCGGCACCCGCCAGGTGGGGCATTTTGATTTTTCGATCAGCAATGCAGTGCCAATAGGCTGGCAGATTGCCACCAATCCCTTTGTCTTTGGCGGCCTGTGCTGCTACGCCATCAGCCTGGTGGTGTGGATCCTGGCGCTGTCGCGCGTGGAAGTGAGCGTGGCCTATCCCATGCTGTCGCTCGGCTACGTCGTCAACGTTTTTCTGGCCTGGCAGTTATTTGGGGAGGCGCTGTCTACTCAAAAGCTGTCCGGCGTGGCCATCATTCTTGTCGGCGTCTATCTGGTTGCCCGGAGCTAAGTTCAAATCATGACTGCATACCTGCCTTTTACCCGTCCCAGCATCGACGAAGACACCATCGCCGACGTCGCCAATGTGCTGCGCAGCGGCTGGATTACCAGCGGCCCCAAGGTCAAATTGCTGGAGGCTGGCCTGTCGGAATACTTTGGCGGTCGCCCGGTGCGCGTGGTCAATTCGGCACTGGCGCCATGGAAATCGCGCTGCGTCTGATGCGCATCGGCGCGGGCGACGAAGTCATCACCACGCCGATGACCTGGGTGGCCACCACCAATATCATCATCAATGCCGGTGCCACCCCGGTGCTGGTGGATATTGATCCGGCCACGCGCAATATCGATCTGGACAAGCTCGAAGCGGCCATCACGCCGCGCACCAAGGCCATCCTGCCAGTGGATCTGGCCGGTTTGCCGGTGGATCGTGATCGCTTGTACGCCATTGCCCACAAGCACGGCTTGCGTGTGCTGGAAGATGCGGCGCAATCGCAAGGTGCCACCTGGCAAGGCCAGCGCGTCGGCAGCTTTGGCGATTTGTGTTCGATCTCGTTTCACCCCAACAAGAACATGACCACCACCGAAGGCGGCGCCCTGGTCATGAATAACGAGGAAGAAGCGCGCGAATTTGAAAAGTGGCGTCTGCAAGGCGTAACGCGCTTTGCCGACGGCACCATGGACTGCGATCTGCCCGGCGGCAAATACAATATGACCGATGTATCGGCGCCGTCGGCCTGGGTCAGCTCAAGCATCTGGATGCCTTCAATGCCCGCCGCAAAGCACTGGCCGACATGTACTTCGCCCAGATCGACCGCAACCTGGGGCTGGAGCTGCCGCTGCAATCGGCCGATAGCAACTGGCATATGTTCCAGCCGCTGTTGCCGCTGGCGCAGATGAACACCGGCCGCGCCGACTTTATCGCGCGCATGCACGCTCAGGGCATCGCCGTGGGCATCCATTACCCGGCGCTGCATTTGTTCAGCCTGTATCGCGCGCGCGGCTTTGCCGAAGGCATGTTCCCGCACGCGGAACACGTGGGCGCCAGCACGATTTCGCTGCCCTTGTTCCCGGCCATGCAGGACAGCGATGTGACTCGCGTCTGCAGTGTGCTCAGCAGCGTGTTGCGCGCCGTCCTCAAATAAGCCTGGCCGCACAGAAACACCGTCGCGCCGCCCATGCCAGATGCCGGGCGGCCGCGACCTTTAATGACAATGCACTATAAAGCCTGATATGAGCGCACCCCTCGTTTCGATAGTTATCCCGGTTTACAACGAAGAATCCGGCCTGCAAGCGCTGTTTGACCGCTTGTACCCGGCGCTGGACGCGCTGGGCAAAAGCTACGAGATCATCTTTGTTAACGACGGCAGCCGCGATAAATCGCCCGCCATCCTGGCCGACCAGTTTCACAAGCGGCCCGATGTGACGCGCGTGGTGTTGTTCAACGGCAACTTTGGTCAGCATCGCGCCATTCTGGCGGGCTTTGAATATTCGCGCGGCAAACAGATCGTGACGCTGGACGCTGATCTGCAAAACCCGCCGGAAGACATCAAAACGCTGCTGGACCAGATGGACCAGGGCTATGACTACGTCGCTCGATCCGCCGGCAGCGCAATGATTCGGTGTGGCGCCACGTGGCCAGCCGCGCCATGAACCGCCTGCGCGAGAAACTGACCCGTATCAAGATGACCGACCAGGGCTGCATGCTGCGCGCCTATGACCGTCGCATTGTCGATACCATCAATCAATGCGCCGAGATGCACACGTTTATTCCGGCCCTGGCGTATTCGTTTTCGCAAAACCCGACGGAAGTGACGGTGGGGCATGAAGAACGCCACGCCGGTGAATCCAAGTATTCGCTGTACAGCCTGATCCGCCTGAACTTTGACTTGATGACCGGTTTCTCCATCGTGCCGTTGCAGGCGTTTTCGATGGTGGGTATGGGGGTGTCGTTTGCCTCTTCGGTACTGGTGGTGGTGCTGATTCTGCGTCGCATCTTTATCGGGCCGGAAGTGGGCGGGCTGTTTACCTTGTTTGCCATCGCTTTCTTTCTGATCGGGCTGGCGCTGTTCGGCATTGGCCTGCTGGGTGAGTACATCGGCCGCATCTATCACGAAGTCCGCCAGCGCCCGCGCTACCTGGTCTCGGCCATCCTGCAGCAAAAGGACGCCGAATGAGCCGCGCCGTCGTCTTTGCCTATCACAATGTGGGCGTGCGTTGCCTCAAAGTGCTGCTGGCGCGTGGCGTCAAAGTCGAATTAGTGGTTACGCATCAGGACAACCCGGCTGAGAACATCTGGTTTGGCTCGGTCGCGCAGGTGTGCCAGGAAAACGATATTCCCTATATCACCCCGGCGGACCCGAATACGCCTGAGGTCGAGGCGCAAGTGGCCGCGCTCGATGTGGACTTTCTGTTTTCGTTCTATTACCGCCATATGCTCAAAGCGCCGCTGCTGGCCAGCGCGCGCCGCGGCGCCTATAACATGCACGGCTCCTTGCTGCCGCAATATCGCGGCCGGGTGCCGGTGAACTGGGCCATTATCCATGGCGAAAGCGAAACCGGCGCCACGCTGCATGTGATGAACATCAAGCCCGACAACGGCCCGATTGTGGACCAGCAAGCGGTGCCCATCCTGCCGGATGACACGGCGCAAGAAGTGTTTGAGAAAGTCACCGTTGCCGCCGAAATCTGCCTGTATCGCGCTGTGCCGCAATTGCTGGCCGGCACCGAACAATTGCGGCTGCAAGACTTGAGCCAGGGTGGCTATTTTGGGGGTCGCAAGGCCGAAGACGGCCGCATCGACTGGCACCAGGGCGCGGCGCGCATCCACAATCTGGTGCGCTCGGTAACCCGCCCCTACCCCGGTGCTTTTGCCGATATTCCGGCCGGCCGTCTGGTGCTGTGGCGCACGCGTGTCTTACCGTTACGTAACGCTACGGGCGATCAAGGTATGATTGCCGCCGATGATAAAAAAACCTGCTGCTGACCACGCCGGATGGCAGTGTGCTGCAGCTGCTGGATGCTGAACTCGACGGCCACAAGCTGTCCGCGTCCAGCCTTGCTCGCTATGCTGGCGGCGTGCTGCCGCTGTTGCCTACTAAGGAAGTGAACCCATGAAAAAAAAGTGTTGATCCTCGGTGTTAATGGCTTTATCGGCACCATCTGACCAAACGCATTCTCGAAACCACCGATTGGGAAGTGTTCGGCATGGACATGTACACCAACAAGATTGGTGAGTTCCTGGATCATCCGCGTTTCCACTTCTTTGAAGGTGACATCACCATCAATAAAGAGTGGATCGAATACCACGTGAAGAAGTGTGACGTGGTGCTGCCGCTGGTGGCCATTGCCACCCCGTCCACCTATGTCAACGCCCCGCTGCGCGTATTCGAGCTCGATTTCGAAGCCAACCTGCCTATCGTGCGGCAGGCAGTTGAGTACAAAAAAACATCTGGTGTTCCCGTCCACCTCTGAGGTGTACGGCATGTGCCATGACGAAGAATTTGATCCGGACAATTCGGAACTGATCTGCGGCCCGATCAACAAGCCGCGCTGGATCTACAGCTGCTCCAAGCAACTGATGGATCGCGTCATCCACGCCTATGGCATGGAAGCCGGCCTTAACTACACGCTGTTCCGGCCGTTTAACTGGATCGGCGCCGGTCTGGACAACATCCATACACCGAAGGAAGGCTCCAGCCGTGTGATCACCCAGTTCCTCGGCCATATCGCCCGCGGCGAAACCATCAAGCTGGTAGACGGCGGCCATCAAAAGCGCGCCTTCACCTATATCGATGACGGCATCGATGCGCTGATGAAGATCATCGAAAACAAGGACGGCATCGCCACCGGCCAGATCTACAACATCGGCAACCCGACCAACAACTATTCGGTGCGCGACCTGGCCAGCATGATGGTTGACCTGGCCAAGCAATACCCGGAATACGCCGACGGCGTGGCCAAGGTGCAAGTGGTGGAAACCACGTCCGCCGAGTACTACGGCAAGGGCTACCAGGACGTGCAAAACCGCGTTCCGAAAATCGACAACACCAAAACCGACCTGAACTGGGCACCCAGCACCAGCATGGCCGACGCGCTCAAAGGCATCTTTGACGCCTACAAAGACCAGGTGGGCGCAGCGAAAGAACTGGTGGATTGAGCACTGCTGCACCACAAAAAACCACCCTGCGGGGTGGTTTTTTTATTGGGCCTTACGGACGGCCCGGAACATTGCCCGGGTCCTCTATGGCTGTCGGGAATACAGCCAATGCATCCTTCCCCCAAATCGTTGTAAAGGCGACCTTAACCATCCGTTTTGGGACGATTTCAGCCGGGCGACCTCAACGGACCAAGGGACTTTCCAAGACGCTTCCGACTACTAATCGGACTGCATATTGCGCGCAGGCAAAGATGCCTCAAGGCGCTGTCGATACATAAAATCCTGAAACTTGTCCGGCGTCGTTCCCCGAATCCGCCCCTGCCCTAGCACGGAGCGCTTCGTGCGGCACAACGCCGTCGCCATCTGATCGCCTGTGCTGTCTGGAATCGGCTCAGTCCAAACGGAAGACACTACTTTCGAACCAACCACATTGCCCATAGCGTCATAAGAATAAAGCGCGTTAGAGCGGATCAAATTTTTTGCACAATCCACTTCAACCTTATTTCTCAAGCCTGTATGAGGCGGCTCGCCTTGCTCGCCTGATTGCGCAGGCGGAACTCATACCCAAACCATGCCGACTCGATGCTTCCTGTCAGCCGAATCGATGCCAAGTCAATATAGAGAGAACGCGCTTCGTTGCCCGACAGGTACGCCCAATCAGAACCAAAAGTGAACGCGGATACGCCCCAGAACAATGACGCCAATATCCTCGCCATATCATTCCCTTCCAATGCAAACTCCCTAAATTGCTTATAGGTCGCAGATGAGCCGCTCGCTAGCTGATGGTCCGGCCCAACACGTCGGTTGGTGGGCCGGAGCACTGCAATTACTTACCCACCGCCCGGCGTATCTCATCTCGCGGCCACAGCGCATTCACTGTGTCCGGTAGCTTGAACAGCATAAAGCGATCGCGGGCGTCGCCCGGGCGGACCACTACTTGCACCGGTTGCAGCTGGTGCGCGGTCACCATGGCTGGCAGATCGCCGTCTTCGCTACCAAACAGCAGCCATTGGCAATCCCACGCCGCGGGCTGGGTTTCGATGCGCAGGGTGCGGAAGTGGTCGTAGTAGTCGAGCATGGCGCGTTGGGGTTCGCCAAAGCGGTAGCTGGCCACGCATTGGTGCTGTTGTTGCAGTTGCGCCAGGCGCGGTTGCAACTGCAAGAAGGTTTCGCGATAACGCATGACGTGATCAAACGCCGGCAGCCACAGCGTGGACAATCCGCCCCACAGCAGCACCACCGTCAAAAAAACCAACGCCAGACAAAGCCTGCGGGCGTGCCCGCGTTCACCCGTCGCCACGCGGCGGCCACCAGCAGCAGGATCAGGCCATAGGCCAGCCAGCCCTGCCAATGCCATTGCGGCTGCCAACCGACAAAGCGGCGCGTGGTAAGCCAGTGCGTCAATCCTGCCGGGCCCCGCTGGCCAGGGCAAAACCGCAAACAATGATCAGCAGCACCAACACCACACTCAGCGTGAGTGCCACGCCCGAGGCTACGCGCCAGCGCAACATCGCTTGCGGATATTCCACCAGCGCGCCGACCGCCAGGATGGCCAGCGGCGCCAGCAAGGGCATGGTGTACAGCTCGCGCGCATCGGCGGCCAGGCTCAACACGGTCAGGCCCACCACAAATGCCAGTAGCACCGGCAGCAAGGCCGATCCGGCAATACGCACGGTGCCACGGCTGGCCCGCCACAGCGTCAGCAGCCCCAATGGCAAAGCGGGAAAGGCGTACCACGGCAAGGTGCGGAAATAAAACAGATGCTGCGCGTGCGGCCCAAGGTGCGCGGTGCCATTAAAGCGCCCGAGGTTATTGACCCAGAACCAGACATTGAACAGTTCAGGCTGCGTTGATACAGGCTCCACATCCACAAGGCGGGCAGCGGCAGCCCCACCAGCACGGCCAGGCCCAGCGTCAGCGCATAGCGACGATTGCGCCAGGTCGGGCTCAATACCGGCAACGCCAGCGCCGTCAGGCCAATCAGGCCCGGCCCGAGCAAGCCTTTGGCCAGCAAGGCCACGGC
>BBFD01000165.1 GCA_001313065.1 Silvimonas sp. JCM 19000 | reverse complement strand
CGCCGCGACGGGCAGCGCCCACATACAACGCGACCCGGCCTTTGCGCAGCGGCGAACTGCCGCCAAAGGCGGCGCCCACCCAACGCACCGGCGCGGCAACGCGCCAACTGGTGGAACCACGCAAGGCCGCGATTTCATGCTTGAGGGTGTTGATCTCGGTGGCCAGATCGGATGTGCTTGCTTCGCGCTGGCCCAGTAATTTGTTCTGCTCGCCAAGGCGCTGTGACATGACTTCTTTTTTTCCTTCTTGAAACGAGCCAACAGGCCTTCGTTTTCAGCAATTTTCTTTAACTGGATCTTGTTGGCCAGCACCAGCTTTTCGCGGTCGGCTTCCAGTTGCTGGCAGCGCAGGTTCGCTTCGGCAATGGCCGTCATCATGGCGCGGCTGTTGTAGCGCAGCACCCCGATGCCCGCCTTGGCATACACCGCGCGCAATTTCAGCGGCATGGCTGCGGCGGCTAAGGTGGCGGCATCGATTGCTGGAAAAAATCTGTGGATCATCGTTATCGCATTGCAATAACAGGCCACGCTGTTCCAGCACCGGCACGCTCACGATATTGACCAGGGCGCCCAGACCGTTCTCGGTGCGATCCCACTGCCACACCGGCTGGCCCGTGGCGTCGCTGAGTTGCAGTTCACTCAGCATCAGCATGTCGGGTTGCGCTACCGGGTCCAGCCGCAGTGCAGTGAATGGCACTGCGGGTAACTGGAACTCGATCACCGAAGGTTCAGCGCCCCATTGGCCAAAGCTGCGTACGCAGTTCAACTCGTTAAAGCTTTCCTCGGTGGTCGCAAAATACAGCGCGGCAAAAAAAATATCCGCGCGGAAGCTTGTTGGTGCTTGATTTGGGCGACAACCAGCCCGAATTGCTGGCCTCTTGATACCAGGCCAACACGGTGTCGTCGCGCAGTCCGGCGCTGAGCTCGGTAGCATTGAATTGCTCAAACGTACTGGCACGCACCTGCGCCAGCCAGGCCTCAAGGATGCGGGGCTGCAACAACAAGGCGGATGGCAGGTGGAAGCGCGACAAGATCCAGGCCAGCACATTCTCTTTGCGCTGCGGCCACGGTGCCACCATTGCGTGCAACAACGCCGGAATATCGTGGCCATCTGCGGCCACGTCGAGATGGCTATGCCCCAACACCGCCAGCGGCTTTTGCCACAACATCGCTTGCAAGCCCACGCTGGAGCTGACCGATACCACGCCCTGCACAAATGGCATCAGGTAATGCGAAGTGCCGTACACCACCCGGAACATCGGATGCCAGACAAAGTTGGGGTAGCGCACCGTCAGATGCTCGATCAGATCGGCGCGCAAGATTTCGTATTCCGGATGCTCACAGACCACCACGGCCACATCACGCGGCGTGGCCTCGAGCACATTGATCAGCAAGTCGTACTGGTCTTTGTACGTCGCATTGGCGTCGTAAGCATAAAAAAACTGGAGAACTGCAGCGGCAATAAAATAGCGGACTGAAAGCGCGCGATGATATCGGCCACATAGGGGTAAACCGGGTTGCTTTGATCAGCGCGGGCGGTGCAATAACGCTCGCGGATCAGGCGTACGATTTGCTCCGCTTCGGCCGACGCCGTGTGCGCTCTGATCTGCTCCGCAAACTTACCCAACATCCCGGCCGAGAACATGCCGCACGGGTCTAGATAAATGGTTTCCGGAAACGGCGGGCGCGAAATCATGCCCAGTTCAAAGTGGAAGGTCTGACTTTGCGGGAATGCAGTTTGCAAGAACGGCGCGGGTGAAAACGTGATGCAGACATCCGGCACATAGCCGCCGAGTTTGCGCTTGATCAGCGCAGCCATCGCGTCTGTGGTGGCGGCGTCGTTCTGGCCCAGATACCAGCGTGATGCGGCGTCCAGCGCATTGGCGCCAAACGCCGGAATCAGCTCGGTTTGCCCTATCGTTGCGACGCGGCTCTGGCCCAGGACCTGGCGCGCCGTCGCCCCGAGGCGCTACCGGTGATGCAGGCGAATTCATGCGCCTGGGTGTCGGCCGTGCTCAGGCTCGACACCATGCGGTGCATAAAATCGAGGAGCCACCCTTTCTTCCAGAGCGGATTGTCGCGCTCGACCAACGGCTCCACATAAAACAGGATGTTCATTACTTCAGAATTCCCCGTGACGGGTAAAAAAAATTTCTTTGGGCGCAATACCTAGCGCAACCGCCATACCCACCCGCCATTCTTTTTCGATGCCTTTGAGCGCCAGATCCTTGATCTCAGGCCAGAGCTGCTCAGGAATCGCCACCACGCCATCGCCGTCGGCGAAAATGAAATCGCCATTCTTGACCGTGACGTTGCCGATGGTGATCGGCATGTTCATCGCGCGCGTCGTGCCTTCAAATTTGATGTCCACGCAATAATGGCCGCGTGCAAACACCGGAAAATCGAGCTTGGCGACATCGTATTTGTCGCGGGTAACACCATCCACCACGGCGCCTACCGCGCCCGCGCGCATGGCGAGCTGGGCGTTCAGGTTGCCGAAGTAAGCATGATCAGGCACCCGGTTTTCCACCATGATCACATCGCCCGGACGCACAAACTGATAAGTGTCGAGCGCGTCATAAATGCCCTGCCACGATTCGTTCTCGTTGGGACGATCCAGCAGCAAGGTTTTGGCCCGCCCAAAAAAAGCGCCCGCCACCCATGATTTCTTTGGGCAGCACAAAGTTGTGCCCCATTTCACGCGTGATATCGGCCAGCATCGACGAAGTCAGATACGGAAACAGCGCGCCCAACGCCAGGTTTTCGCGCGCACGCGCGCCCGCTGCGATGGTTTCGGCCAGTTGTAGATCTTCAGGCCAGTTCACGTCCACGACTTCGGTGGGGTTCAGCACAAACATCAGCGGTTTGCTGCCAAAGCGCTTGCCCGAGGTCAGCACCGAGCACGCACGATGTAGAGCGACATGGCCTCGATGGTGACCGCCGGCAGGTCCACGCTGTTAGGAATGCGGCCGCGGCCGTACTCCGGATTGCCGTCTTTCCAGGTGTACTGTTTGCCCTGGGTGACCGCGACCAGCGAGTCGTGCTCCGGGCTAGCCAGCAGGGCGTCTATCGCACGGTTAAGCGTATCGGCATCGACAAAGGGCGCAGTACACAAGGCCTGCACATACAAGTCGGCCGTGCGCTGGCTGCATTCCCAGGCAAACAGTTCGTGCCCATCGGTGGCGTTGCTGGCCAGATCGGCGGGGCGCTGCAGGCGGCTGACCGGCAAATCAGAGGCAAGGTGTGCGATCTCATCGCTGTCGGTATCCAGCACGACCTCGGTAATCCGGTCACACTGCAACAGCTGGCGCAGCTTGCGCTTGAACAGATACTCGCCGTCCAGTACGCGCAGATTCTTGTTCTGAATACGGTCGCTCGACCCTTTGGCCGGCACGAAGGCAATGATATTGACCACTCTGATCTCCACAAAATGAGGCAAAACCGGGGCGACCGCCGCGCGCGGTCTTAACCCTCATGTAGTGCTGAACTACGCCGGAGTGACCGGTTTTAATTCGATATTTGCCGGTGAGTATACGTAACCAAGCACCTGGCGTTTTGACACAACGGTAAGTTTTCGTATCGGCCAACGCTGGTCAAGTTCGATGCGATTGCCCGAGATATCGGCCAGGCCGATATACAGAAAATATTCGCCCGCAGGCACGTTCAAAACAAACCGATAAGCCAGTGTATGTTTGCCCGGGCTTAATGCCAGATCTATCCCGGCATACAGGTTGTTATCGCCCCAGACGTCTACGCCGGCCTTGTTTTTTCAAGGTAAAACCACTCACCACGCGCGCAAACGATTTATGGCTGTGGATGGTGGCGCGAATTTCCAGCACATCACCCGCCTGGTAGACCTGGCGTGGTTTGCCATCATCGCCCAGAAAATCTACGCCAAGATATTCAGCTTCACGCGTACCCAGCCGGGTTTCGCTGATGCCCTGCAGCTCGGCCTGATAATCGACCGTGACCTGGGGCACCACTTGTGCCGGTGTTGCCACCGGCGCCACGCCCGCGCGGGTCAGGGTTTCATATTGTTTGACCACCGCGAGTGGGTCATCACTGTCCACCAGCAACTGACCATGGTCGAGCAGTATGGCCCGGTCGCACAGCCGGATGATGCTGCCGGTGTCATGCGACACAAACAAAATGGTGACGCCACGCTCCTGCAGCTCGCGCATACGCAACATGCATTTGAGCTGAAAACCGGCATCGCCCACGGCCAGCGCCTCGTCCACGATCAGAATGTCCGGATCGACTTGCACCTGCACGGCAAACGCCAGCCGCACCATCATCCCGCTGGAATAAGTCTTGACCGGCTGATCGATAAAATCACCGATATCGGCAAATTCGGCGATGGCATCGTAGCGGGCGGTAATTTCCTGGCGGCTCATGCCCAGCAAATTGCCATACATGAACACATTTTCGCGCCGGTAAAGTCCGGGTTAAACCCCGAGCCCAGTTCGAGCAAGGCGGCGATGCGGCCATGCGCGCTGATCTGGCCCATGGTTGGATTAAGCGTGCCGCAGATCATTTGCAGCAGCGTGGATTTACCGCTGCCGTTGCGCCCGAGGATGCCGACGGTCTCGCCTTTGCCGATCTGGAACGACACGCCATTAACGGCCCAGAACTCGCGAAAAAAACTGCTTACGGCCGCGCGCCAGCATCTGCAGCAGGCGATCGCGCGGGCGTTCATAAATGTGATAGCACTTGCCGACGTTCTCGACCTTGATGGCGGGTTCAGAGGACATCTGCAAATCCTTTTCTGGTTTTCTGAAACCAGGCAAAACCGATACACGCCACTACCACGGCCGCCACATACTGCACGGCCAGCATCGACCACGCGGGCCCCTGGCCCCACAGCATGACGTTGCGCGCTTGCTCGATGATAGGCACCAGCGGGTTCAGGTTGAGCAACGCGCGGTATTCAGGCGGCAAAGAAGATGCCGGATAAAAAATCGGCGACATGAACATCAAGACCGTGGTCAGCAAGGCCGTCACCTGGGCGATATCGCGCAAATAAACACCCAAAGCCGCCAACGCCCAGGAGACACCCAGCGTAAACAGCAGCAAGGGCGCAATCACCAGCGGCAGCAACCAGATGGTGGCGGGCGGAATACCACGGCAAATCAAGTAGAAAAACAGCCACACCACAAAGCTGATCAACATATGAAAAAAAGGCGGCGCCCAGGCTTACCCAGGGCAGCATTTCCAGCGGAAAGATCACCTTCTTCACATAGTTGGGGTTGGCCAGCACCAGGGTTGGGGCGCGGTTGATGCACTCGGCAAACAGGTTGAACACCATCAGCCCGGCAAACAGGATCAGGGCGAATTCTGATTTCGCGCCGCTGGCACCGCTCCAGCGCGCTTTGAACACTTCGCTGAAGACAAAGGTGTAGACCGAGAGCATGAACACCGGATTAAAAAAACGACCACAACAAGCCCATCGCGGAACCGCGATAACGGCCGACGACCTCGCGCTGGATCAACGCCCCGACCAGCCCCCGGTGCCGCCAGAGCCCACGCGGCAACTCAAGGGGTGACGCCGAAAATTGCAGCATTACGCAAACACCTCGGCGTTTTTGCCACAGTGCGGCAGCGGCATCTTTCGCCGACAACGCCGGCGCCCCGTCCAGCGGCCAGTTGATGGCCAGCGTCGGGTCCGACCACAGCACACTGCGTTCGTGTTCTTTAAACCAGTAATCCGTGGTCTTGTACAAGAACTCGGCGTAATCCGAGGTCACCACAAAACCATGTGCAAAGCCTTCCGGCACCCACAGCTGGCGTTTGTTTTCCGCGCTCAGCGTCACACCCACCCACTGACCAAAGGTGGCCGAGGATTGACGCATATCGACGGCCACGTCGTAGACCTCGCCCGCCACTACGCGCACCAGTTTGCCTTGCGGATGTTCAATCTGATAATGCAGCCCACGCAGTACGCCACGGGCGGAGCGCGAGTGGTTGTCTTGCACAAACTGCACCGGGCGGCCAATGGCGGCATCAAAGCGTTGTTGGTTGAAACTTTCGTAGAAGAAACCACGGTCGTCGCCGAACACTTGCGGTTCGATGATCTTGACGTCCGGGATGGCGGTGTCGATCACGTTCATTAAAAAAAACCTTTTCCTTGAGCATGCGCAGCAGGTACTGGCCGTAGCCGTTTTTTTTCTTGAGGGGTTGCGCCAGGCGTTCGATCTCGGCGGCGCTCACCCAGCCCGAGCGAAAGGCGATTTCTTCCGGGCAGCACACTTTGAGGCCCTGGCGGTCTTCGATGGTATGAATGAACTGGCTGGCTTCCAGCATCGATTCATGCGTGCCGGTGTCCAGCCAGGCGTAGCCACGGCCCATGGTCTGCACATCGAGCTGGCCCGCGCTCAGATACGCCGCGTTGACGTCGGTGATTTCCAGCTCGCCGCGCGGTGACGGTTTGATCGATTTGGCAATCTCCACGACTTTGTTGTCATAGAAATACAAACCAGTCACCGCGTAGTTGGATTTGGGCTCGGCGGGCTTTTCTTCCAGGCTGAGCGCATGGCCTTCGGCGTCAAATTCCACCACGCCGTAGCGTTCCGGATCATGCACACGATAGGCAAAGACCGTAGCGCCCGACGGTTTGGCGGCGGCGTTTTGCAGCAGCTCGGCAAAGTCGTGGCCGTAGAAAATATTGTCGCCCAGCACCAGTGCGCAGTCGTCATCGCCGATGAACTGTTCGCCAATGATAAACGCCTGCGCCAGGCCGTCCGGGCTGGCCTGCACCGCGTACTGCAGCCGGATGCCCCACTGGCTGCCGTCGCCCAGCAATTGTTCAAAGCGCGGCGTGTCTTGCGGGGTGGAGATCACCAGAATTTCACGGATACCCGCCAGCATCAGCGCGCTGAGCGGGTAATAAATCATCGGTTTGTCATAGATGGGCAGCAGTTGTTTTGATACCGCCAGGGTGGCCGGATACAGGCGGGTGCCGGAGCCGCCAGCCAGGATAATGCCTTTACGATTCATCGTCTTGTTCCTTGAGCGTTAGCGACGCAGCAACAGCGTCAGCACCTGTTCCACGCCTTGTTGCCACGGCGCAGCGTCAGGCCAAAGGTCTCGCGCAGCCGCGTGGTATCCAGCCGTGAATTAGCGGGCCGCGGCGCGGGTAGCGGGTAGGCGCTGGTCGGGATGGCTTCAATCCGCTCGGGCGTGGCTTTGAGCGTCACACCCGCCTGTTGCGCCATTTCGGCCACATGGCGGGCATAGCCATGCCAGCTGGTTTCGCCAGCGGCTGCAAGGTGATAGGTGCCATACGGATACGCCGCCGGTTCTTCGGCATGCAGATATTGCGCCACCAGCTGCGCCGTCACGTCGGCGATCAGGCTGGCCGCCGTCGGGGCGCCGATCTGGTCGGCGACAATCTTGAGCGCGTCGCGCTCCTGCACCAGACGTAACGCCGTCTTCAGAAAATTGGCGCCGTGCGCGCCATACACCCAACTGGTGCGCAGGATCAGATGGCGGGCGTGGGCGGCGCGGATGGCTGCTTCGCCAGCCAGCTTGGTCTGGCCATACACCGAACGCGGCGCGGTGGCCGCGTCTTCGGCATAGGGCTCGCTCTGGTCGTCGCCCGCAAACACATAATCGGTGGAGTAATGCACCAGCAGCGCATTCAGCTTTGCCGCTTCTTCGGCCAGCACGCCGGGCGCGCTGCCATTGATGGCTTGCGCGGCCGCCTGATCGGTTTCGGCTTTGTCGACGGCGGTATAGGCCGCCGGATTGACGATCACATCAGGCTGCAAGCGCTGGATAAGGCGCGCAAAGCCTCCGGCTGCGACAGATCGCACTCGTGGCGATCCAGCGCCACCACCTGGCCGAGTACGGCCAGACTGCGTTGCAGTTCAAAACCCACCTGGCCCGTCTTGCCGGTGACCAGAATCAGAGGCAGATCACTGGCCATATTGTTGCGCCACCCAGTCGCGATACGCGCCGCTGCTTACGTTGTTCACCCAGTCCTGGTGGTCCAGATACCACTGCACGGTTTTGCGGATGCCGGTTTCAAACGTCTCGGCCGGTTTCCAGCCCAGTTCGCGTTCCAGCTTGCGCGCATCAATGGCATAGCGCCGGTCATGGCCGGGGCGGTCTTGCACATAGGTAATCTGGCTGGCATAGGCCGCACCATCAGCGCGCGGTTTGATCTGGTCCAGGATGGAACAAATGGTGTTGACCACATCAAGATTGGCTTTTTTTTCATTCCAGCCACCCACGTTGTAGGTCTCGCCCAGCCTGCCGTCTTGCAGCACGCGGCGGATGGCGGAGCAATGGTCTTTGACGTACAGCCAGTCGCGGATTTGCTGGCCATCGCCATAAATCGGCAGCGGCTTGCCCGCCAGCGCATTCAGGATGACCAGCGGGATCAGCTTTTCCGGAAAGTGATACGGGCCGTAGTTGTTGGAGCAATTGGTGGTCAACACCGGCAGCCCGTAGGTGTGGTGCCAGGCGCGGACCAGGTGGTCGGACGCGGCCTTGGACGCGGAGTACGGGCTGTTGGGTTCGTAGCGGTTGGTTTCGGCGAACGGGGCGTCGGTAGCGCTCAGCGTGCCATACACCTCATCCGTAGAGACATGCAGAAAGCGGAAGGCGGCTTTGTCGTCGGCGGGCAGATCAGTCCAGTACGCGCGCACGGCTTCCAGCAGATTGAAGGTGCCCACCACATTGGTCTGGATAAATTCGCCGGGGCCACTGATGGAGCGGTCGACATGCGATTCGGCCGCAAAGTTGATCACGGCACGCGGACGATGTTCGGCCAGCAGCTGGCCAAGTACGGCGCGGTCGCCGATATCCGCGCGGACAAAAAAACATGCCCCGGATGGCCGTCCAGCGATTTGAGCGTGTCGGTGTTTCCGGCGTACGTGAGCTTGTCGACGTTGATGACGGGCTCGTCGCTTTGCGCAAGCCAGTCCAGCACGAAATTGCCGCCGATAAAGCCGGCACCACCAGTCACCAGAATCATTTGTTTACTCTAACCATAAGAAAAGTAAGTAGGGGTGCGCAAGAGCACCGCCCGGTCTGTATCAGGCTGTTGCAGCATTGCTGAAACCTTGACGCGCATTATTGTCTCAGAAGGCCCAGCGGCTTCATAGCTGCCAACTACAGCAATCGCCGGGCCACGGGCGCCATG
>BBFD01000164.1 GCA_001313065.1 Silvimonas sp. JCM 19000 | reverse complement strand
CGCGCGGCATCGATGGCCCAGCCACCCACGGTCGTCACGCCATTGACCGTTGCTTTGCCCGCGTCATAGGCCACGCCAGCCGCAGTCGTGGTCACGTTCACTGCCGTCACGCCCACATTCACCGCCGTGACCCCGACATCTACCGCGGTCGACACCACGCCGCATGCGCCCAGCAAGGGTGAAATAACAAAAGCAATCAACAGGGTAGGGCGCATTTCGATTCCGGGGCAAAAGGCAAACGCGCACAGCGTACGTCAGATTGTTCCCACACTCCATGCGCGGGCGGTATCGATATGTTCCGGAGGGGGCCGTGCCCGGATCAGCGGCCCATGCCGCCGACTTGCTGCGCCAGATAGGTGGCGTAGTTGTCCGTCATGCCGCCAATAAAATCCAGCACGCGGCCGTAGGTTTGATAAATCGGCCATTCCTTCTTCGGCGCGTTGTATTCCATCAGATCCAGAATCCGCTTCATGCGGAACGGCAATTCCGGCGATACGCGTAATTGCCAGGCTGCATTGCAAAATGCATCCAGCAAGATATCCAGACAAGTAAACGAGCCGACTTCAATTTCCACTTTGCGCCGCGCATTAAAAAATCTGATCGCGCGCCAGTTGCTTGGCTTCGGCAATGCCATGGCGCAGGCTGGCCGGGCAATCGCCGAGCATGTCACCGCTAAATTCGCCGGCCAATAACTTCTTGTGATTCTTGATAAACGCCTTGGCCACTTCGGTCACACAACGGCCTATGGCCTTGCCACGCAGCAAAGAAATCTTGCGCCGCACCGACGGCGCCGCCGCCACTTCCATCTGCAGCAATTCGGTATCGCCACCGCAAATCTTCATCAGCAAAGGCTCGACCGTGTCATACGGCAGCATGCCAATTTCGATACCGTCTTCCAGATCGAGAATCGCGTAGCAAATATCGTCGGCCGCTTCCATCAGATAAGACAGCGGATGGCGCGCCCAGCGGCCTGGGGCGATTTCGGGCAGGCCCAGTTCAGATGCCACTTGTTCCAGCAAATGCCGCTCGGATTGGTAGCAGCTGAACTTGCCTTTTCGCCCGCAAATTCGCTGGTCCATGGATATTTGAGCGTGGTGCCCAGCGTGGCATAGGTCAGCCGCATGCCGCCTTCAAAGCGATGGTTTTCCAGTTGCGTCACCACCCGGAACCCCTGCGCATTGCCTTCAAACGTCTGCAGATCACGCCGTTCATTCGGCGACAGATTCTGCAGCAGATAGGCATGGTCATCGCGGCGGAACCAGTCGCGGATGGCGTATTCGCCCGCGTGGCCAAACGGGGGATTGCCGATATCGTGCGCCAGGCAGGCGGCCTGGATAATTGCGCCCAGATCGTAGGGCGAGATATGCGACGGCAGTTCGTTGCGCAGTTGCTCGCCTACAATCAAACCCAGGCTGCGGCCCACGCAACCCACTTCGATCGAATGCGTCAGGCGCGTATGCACATGGTCGTTTTCGGTCAGCGGATGCACCTGGGTTTTGCGGCCCAGCCGCCGGAACGGTGAGGAGAACACGATGCGGTCGTGGTCTTTATGAAAATCGCTGCGCGAGAGTTCGTCGTCCGGCGCATTGTCGCGCGGGGCGCCCAGGCGGTTGGCGCTGAGCAGGCGGTGCCAGTCCATCATGATCCAGAATCCGGGTAGCAAGACAGGCGCTCATCATACGCCGGGCATCGCCCACTTGCCGCGTAACAAACCGGCCCGCGCAATACGCAAGCGGCTGGGCCAGGGCGGGCTTTCCGGTTAGAATAGCGCGCGTTTTTTTTATGGGGAACGGCATGGCTTTGCTGGAAATCAGGGACGTGGTCAAACGCTTCGGCGATTTCACCGCCGTCAATCACTCAGTCTCAGCGTAGAGGCCGGCGAGTTCTTTACTTTGTTGGGCCCGTCGGGCTGCGGCAAGACCACTTTGCTGCGGATGCTGGCGGGTTTTGAGCAACCGGACAGCGGCGAATTGCTGCTGGATGGCAAGTCGCTGAATGGCGTGCCGCCGGAAAAGCGCCCGGTGCATACGGTATTCCAGAGCTACGCGCTGTTTCCGCATATGACGGTGCAACAGAACGTGGCCTTTCCGCTCAAGATGGCGGGGGTGGCGCCGGAGCAGATCAAGGCCCGCGTGGCGGAAGTGCTGGAAGACGTGCGCCTGCAGCAGTTTGCCACGCGCATGCCCAGCGAATTGTCGGGTGGCCAGCGGCAACGCGTGGCGATTGCGCGCGCGCTGGTTAATCGTCCGCGCGTGCTGTTGCTGGATGAGCCGCTGTCGGCGCTCGATGCCAAATTGCGCGAGCAAATGCAGCTGGAGCTGATCAATCTGCAAAAAGAAGTCGGCATCACGTTTATTTATGTGACGCATGACCAGGGCGAAGCGCTGGCCTTGTCGCACCGGATTGCGGTAATGAGCCAGGGCCAGGTTGAGCAACTCGATGCGCCCGAGAATATCTACTCATACCCCAAGAGCCGCTTTGTGGCCGACTTTATCGGCCAATGCAACCTGCTGGATGCCACCATCCGCAGCGTCAGCGCCGAGCGTATGCAGATCGAAATCGAAGGCGTCGGTACGCTGGATACGCTGCCGGTGGCCGGCGCGAGCGTGGGCCAGAAAGGCACGTTGGCCTTGCGCCCCGAGAAGATCAAGCTGGGCGCTAGCGTGGCCACTGGCAATGCCGATGAAGTGCATTTCAAAGGCAAGGTGCACGACTGTCTGTATCTGGGCGATGTGACGGTCTACATCGTCGAGCTGGAAAACGGCATGTTGATCGAAACCATGCTGCCCAACGCCGCACCGGGCCGCGCCCGTTTCTTTGACGACAACGATCAGGTCGAGCTGGCATGGCGCTTTGACGCCGGCCATTTCGTGCTGGCGTAAGGGGCTTCGTGTCCATCAGTACCTCCAAACGCGTGTCGAAGTGGCTGATTTCCGGGCCGCCGCTGCTGTATCTGCTGATCTTCTTTGCCATCCTACCGGCATGATGGCGCTGGCGGCGTTTCGTTTTCCCGGCGATTACGGCGGCTTGATGCCGCTGTTTGGCACCGATGCCGCCACCGGCAAAACCACGCTGCTGGTCAATGCGCAAAACTGGCATGACTACATTACGCTCGATAACTTTGCCCGCTTCTTTCAGGAGCCGGTGTTTATCGAGCTGTTTATCAAATCGTTCTGTTATGCGGGCCTGACCACGCTGCTGTGCCTGGTGTTGTCCTATCCGCTGGCGTGGCTGATTGCCCGTTCGCCCAAAAAAATGGCGCGATCTGCTGGTGCTGCTGGTCATCCTGCCGTTCTGGAGCAACTTTCTGATCCGCGTGTACGCCTGGATGATTATCCTGGGGCCGCAGGGTTACTTTGCCAAAGTGGTCAACGGCTTTCTGGGCATGTTCGGCGTCGAGCCCTTGCAGTTTCTGTTTACGCCGTTCGCGGTGGTGCTGGTGCTGGTGTATGTGCATCTGCCGTTTATGGTGCTGCCGCTCTACGCCAATCTTGAGAAGCATGACATGGCCTTACTCGATGCCGCGCAAGATCTGGGCGCATCGCGTTGGCAGCGCTTCTGGAAAGTCACCTGGCCGCTGAGCCTGCCGGGTGTGTACGCGGGCGCGGCGCTGGTGTTTATTCCGGCGCTGGGCATTTTTTGCGGTGCCCGATCTGGTGGGCGGCACCGACGGCATCATGATCGGTAACCTGATCAAACAGCAGTTTCTGGATTCGCGCGACTGGCCGTTTGGCTCGGTGCTGTCCATCATGCTGACGCTGTCGGTGTTGATCATGGCCGGCTGATGAGCCTGCTGGGCCGCGGAGGCAAACGCAATGCACTCTAAGCAATCAAAATGGCTGTGGGCGTGCGCGCTGCTGGTCTACGGTTTTCTGTATCTGCCGCTGCTGATTGTGGTGGTGTATTCGTTCAACGATTCGCGCCTGAACGCCGAATGGGTGGGCTTTACCACGCATTGGTACGGCGTGCTGTTCAGCGATGAACAGATGCTGACCGCGGCGCGCAATTCGCTGCTGATCGGGCTGGTGTCGAGCATTTTCGCCACCTTCTTTGGCACGCTGGCGGGCTTGTCGATGTACAAGTACCGGCTGCGTCTGTTGCCGGTGCTGGTGCTGACGCCGATTGCGATTCCCGAAATCCTGATGGCCTTGTCGTTGCTGATGTTCTTTGTGACGCTTAATTTCAGCATGGGCTATCTGTCGATTACGGTGGCGCACATCGCATTCTCGATTGGCTTTGTCGCTATCGTGGTGCGCTCGCGTTTGCAGGGCATGGACGAATCACTGGTCGAAGCCGCGCGTGATCTGGGCGCTTCGCCATTGCAGGCGTTCTGGCGGGTGACGTTTCCGCTGATCCTGCCAGGCATTATCGCGGGCGCGTTGATGGCGTTTACGCTGTCGATTGATGATTTTGTGATCACCTACTTTGTAGCGGGCGCGGGCGCGTCGACGCTGCCACTGCAGATTTACTCGATGCTGAAGATTGCGGTGACGCCTGAAGTGAATGCGATCTCGTCGCTGCTGATGCTGCTGACGCTGGCGCTGATCATGATCGCCGCCAAACTGGCCCCCGGCGCGCTACGTGCCAGCCATTAACCCATAGGGTGGGTCTGGACCCACCCTTCAAAGTGGCTGGCCAGGCTCACAGCAATGCCAGGCGGCTTTGGGTGGCGCGATCAAACGCCATTAACCCGAAGCGGTATTGCCAGGCTCAGCGCACCGAGCTTGCGGCTTTGGGTGGTGGGTCTAGACCCACCCTATGCATGGTTTATCGCCGCCCTTTATTGGGCGGCTTTTTTTTACGCCCATCGCACCGCTGCGGGGCAATGGCGGCGCGGGTTGGCGGCAAATTAACCACAGGGCGGTCGCCACCGGCATACGCGGCATAACCTCTGGCATAATCGGGCGCTGATTGTTTTTGATCATGGGTGCGGGTGCATGCCCCCCGCACTTTTTTTCAGTGGTTCAGACCGGAGAGTCTCAGACATGAAAAAAGCTGTTGTTGGCGTTGATGCTGGCTACGGGCGCTGCTGCGCAAGCCGAAGATGTATTGCACATCTACAACTGGAACAACTACATCGCGCCCGAAACCGTCAAGCATTTCGAAGCCGACTGCAAGTGCAAGGTGGTGCAGGATTATTACGGCGCCATGGAAGAAATGCTGGCCAAGCTGGCCGCTGGCGCCAAGGGTTATGACGTGGTGGTGCCGACGGGTTTTGCCTTGCCGCCGCTGATCAAACAAGGTCTGGTGCAGCCGCTGGACAAGAGCAAGATTCCGAATCTGAAAAAACATGAACGCCTCGTTCATGAACAGCCAGTTTGATCCGGGCAACAAATACTCGGTGCCGTACGCGTTTACCACCACGCTGATCGGTTACAACGACAAGAAAATCAAGGAACTGGGCATTGATCCGTCCAGCTGGGCCGCGATTTTTTTTGATCCGGCGGTGCTGAGCAAGATCAAAGGCAAGGTCACCGTGCTGGATGACCCGAAAGAACTGTTCGCTGCCGCCATGATGTACAACGGCTTTAACCCGAACAGCACCGATGCCAAGCAATGGCAGAAAGCCAAAGACACCATCATCAAGGCCAAGCCGTACTGGGCTGCGTTTAACAACCAGAGCTACATCAAGGAATTGACGGTGGGCAATATCTGGTTGGCGCACGGCTACTCCAACGACATGTTCCAGGCCAACACCGACGCCCACACCGCCAAGCGTCCGTTCGGCATTGCCTACACGCTGCAGAAAGAAGGCAACACCTTGTCGGTGGATAACATGATGGTGATGAAGAGCGCGCCGCGCCCCGATCTGGCCTTCAAGTTCATCAACTTCATGCTCGATGGCAAGAATTCGTCCGAGCTGACCAACATGATCGGCTCGGGTAACCCCAACGCCGCTGCCGGCCAGTTTGTGAACGCGGATATCAAGGCCATCAACGCCGTGTTTCCGACGCCGGACAATATGAAAAAAGCTGTATCAGCTCAACGCGCTGGAAGGCAAACCGCTGCGTGATCTGAACCGCCTCTGGACGGAAGTGAAGACCGCCCGATAAGCTGGCGGGGGCAGGCTGCCAGGCCTGCCCCCATTCAATCAACGGCCCCTATGCGCGCTTCCCCTCCCATCAGCTTTCTTGCCAGCGCGCACCCCCATACGCGGCTCTCGCGTTATTTCTTCTGGTGCTACCTGCTGGTGGTGCTGTTGGTCAGTTTTTATCCGTTTACCGATTGGCGTTATACCGGCGAGCCGGTGTTTGCTTCTATACCTACCCGCTGCCGTACTACTACACGTTTTTTTGATAACGCCATCAACGTACTGGCCTATGTGCCGCTGGGCATCGGCGCCTCGTTGATGATCCGGCGTTGGCCCGCGCTGGCGTGGCTGATCAGCGCGCTGGTGTGCGTACTGGTGTCGTGCGGTGTCGAGTTTGTGCAGCAGTTCATTCCCAGCCGCGTTGCCAGCAATATGGACATCTTTTCCAACGGCGTGGGTGGGCTGATTGGTGCGGTGGGGGCGTGGCTTGCGCGCGCGGCGCGTGCAGCACGCCTGGCTGGTGTTTCGCCACAAACATCTGTATCCGGGCGGCGCGGCGGAGTGGGGGCTGGTCTGGTTGTGTCTGTGGCTGATTACGCAGTTTGATCCATCGGTGCCGTTCTTTGGCGTGGTGGACGAACCGCGCGGCATTCCGCAACCCATTCTCGCCCCGATGCAGGATCCAGGCTTGTTTCTGGATTTGCTTGAAGGCGGTGGCATGCTGCTCAACACCCTGGCGTATGTCTGTTTACTTCGGTGCTGGTGCGCTACAGCCGGAATATCCCGCGTGCCATCATTGCCCTGGTCAGCCTGGTGTTGCTGAGCAAGATCATCTTTGCCGCCATCATGCTGCGCTGGAGCCAGTTCTTTATCTGGATTAACTGGAACGTGGCGCTCGGTGGCCTGGCGGCCGTCCCCTTGCTGGCGGTGCTGTGGCGTTTGCCGCGTCGATTGCGGGCGGTGGCTGGCGCGATCTGCTTGCTGGCGGCGGTGCTGGTCAGCTGGTTGTGGCCTCTGGTGCCGCAGCTGTCAGCCATGCTGCCGCTGTTCCGCTGGCATTACGGCCACCTGATGCATTTCCGTGGCTTGTCAGCGCTGATCAGCGATATCTGGCCTATGGCGCCATGATCTTTCTGCTGGGCTTTGCGCTGCTGGCGCGGCCGCATGATGAGCCCGTCTGGTAACGCTAAGGCTCCAGCGCAAAGCGACGTCGGGCTCGTATTCAACAAAGTGCACGCTGGCGATCAGGCCATCCTTGATCTGATAGATCGCCACCACTTCCACCGTTAACTGGTCCAGCCCGGTGATGATTTCGTGATCAATCACCACATGGCCAAACACAATGCGATTGACCAGTTCGGCGTGCAGATTGGGGCGGTTAAAGCGATGCAGCCGGTAATAGCCGGCGAAGGCGATGCGGCCTTCCAGCCGTGTCTTGTCGGACGGCCACACCGCGGCGCGCACGTCCTCGGCGTAACAGGCGACAAAGGCGTCGATATCGTGGGCGTTATAGGCATCCAGTTGCGCCTGGATCAGCGCGGCCGGATCGGGATGGTTTCTGCGGAAATCATGTCAGTCTGTCCTGTTACACGATCTGCCGCAGCGGCCTCAGACCTTTACTTGCAACGGCACATCGGGGTTAACGAACGTCTGCCCCGCAATCAGCTTCTGCATCATTTGCGGGTCTTGCCATTCCGCCAGCACTTGCTCTGAGAACACGATATCGGCGGGGCGGATGACGCCCATGCGGGCGTTGTCGGCGTCTTCGCGGAAGGCTTGTGCGTAGCCGGTGTCGGTTTCATGCGCGATCACCGAATGCAGGCGCACATCGCCTTCGCCGTTCTTCATGACCGTGTTCTGCAAAATGGCGTCGATGACGATAAAGAATAGTCGAGCAAACTGCTCGGCGGAGGGCGATACCGGCAAAGCAATCCAGCGCGCGCTGAATTGCTTGCACAGGCGGATGTACTCGGGGTCGTCTTTGTCCCAGAAACAGATGGCGTGATCAAACGCATCGATCACATCCTTGATGGTGCCCTTCATCAAACCGAAGTCGTACACCATCTGACCGTGGTCCAGCGTATGCGCCTCCAGCAGCACCTCAACCTTATAGCTGTGGCCGTGGATGGAATGGCGGCAACGATCGCTGGAACAGTTGCGCACGATATGGGCGTTTTCGAACTTGAAGAGCTTGCGGATCAGCATGATAAAACCTGAGTAATGAACTCGGGTTTTATCATGTTGCCCGCTTTTCGAGCAACCCCGCCGCCGCCGTGGCGCAGTTCAGCCGCGTGGCGCGGCGGATTCGGAGCGACCCCATAAAAGTGGTGCATAGGGTGGGTCCAGACCCACCACCCAAAGCCATTCACTAAATCACGGCTCCCGCAAATTGCCACCGCCGTAAGGTAAACGCCGTACCCACGCCAGCGCACTGAAACAAAAATGCCACCGTTCAGCGGCGAAAAGCGGTGCTGTAAAGACCACTGCGATAAGCCACACGCCGCGCCGCGCCTATATCAGGGCCTGCTGATTGTGTGCAGCCGCACGCGCCAGGCCGCGCGGGGCAAGGCCTCGCCATTTTTTTATATTGCAGCGCAGCATAAAAATGATCACGCATGGATCCCGCCAGCGCAGCTTGCGCTAATACCAGTGCCCAAACCGCGCATTCCACCGCAAACCCACCGTGTTGACAGCCTCTGGCCCTTCAATGGTAATCAGCGATGCACGCGGTCAAACAGCCAGAAAAAAGGCCCGCCGCGCGCCGTTGGCAAATCGTTTTCTTACAAAAAAAATGCCGACGCAGAGGCACGTACAGAGCGTGCGTTAACCAGAGTATGGATGGAGACATAACCATGAAGAGCACCCGGCTGGCCCTTGCGGCCTTGCCCGCTGCCCTGGTCTCGGTATGCGCGTTTGCCGCGTATCCGGCCTGGCAGGATGGCGGTACTTATACCGCTGGCAGCATTGTTGTATATAACGGCCACGATTATCAGGCGCTGGTTACCCAGACCGATTACGTGGGCGCCAACTGGAACCCGGCCAGCACGCCGAGTCTGTGGAAAGATCTGGGCGTAGATACCGGCGGCAGCGCCACACCTACCCGACACCGACCGCAGCG